>VGKN01000112.1 GCA_016867055.1 Candidatus Omnitrophota bacterium | reverse complement strand
ATTAATTTTACCCTTGGGAAAGAGGTCTATAAATGCTATCAACAGGAACTTTTGGCCTTATCAAAACGCCTTACAAGCCTAAAAAAAAGATTAACAGGGCTTATAGATAAGGATGCTAAGACCTACTTACTAATAGTAAGGGCTTATAAACTTCCGAGCAATACCGAGAGAGAAAATAATCTTAGAAAAATAAAAATTCAAGAGGCTCTAAAAAAATCAACCCTTGTTACGCTTGATATACTTACATATAGCCAACAGGCACTAAGCCTTTCTAAACGATTACTTGAAATAGGAAACAAGAATTTGATAAGCGATGTAGGCGTTGGAGCCTGCATGCTTGAGGCAGGTATAAAAGGTGCTCTCTTAAATATAGAGATTAACCTGACAAGTATTAAAGATGTGAGGTTTATAAACGATATAAGTATAAGAAGTAAAAACCTGGTTAATGAGGCAAAAAAAATTGCCTATTATGTAATAACCGAAACCTCAAAAAGGATGCTAAAAAAATGAGCGCAAGACTTCTGGAAGGAAAACCTTTGGCTGAGAGTTTAAAATCTGAGTTGAAGAATGAAGTGGACCAGTTAAAGGGAAAATACAAAACTAACCCGTCCCTTTCTGTAATACAAGTAGGGGACAATCCTGCATCAAGCGTATATGCAAACCAGCAGAAGAAATGCGCAGATTCACTTGGGATAGGATATAATATACATAGGTTAAGCATTGAGGCAAAAAAAGAAGAACTTTTTTCGTTAATTGATGGGTTAAATAAGGATGATTTAGTCTCAGGGATTATAATACAATTACCACTTCCTTCCCATATAGACCATAAAGAGCTTATATTAAGGATTTCTCCCTTAAAGGATGTAGAGGGGCTTCATCCTGAAAATCTTGGAAAACTTGTATTGGGAAAGCCGTCTCTTGCACCCTGCACAGCTTTGGCATGTGTAGAACTTATAAAATCCATCGGGGTTGATTTATATGGGAAAGAGGTTGTCATAGTTGGCCATAGCGAGATAGTTGGTAAGCCCTTGGCACTTTTATTGCTCAACGATTTTGCTACAATTACCGTATGCCATATAGGGACTTCTCAGAAGGGTTGCCTTAACGACCACACTAAATATGCGGACATATTGGTTGTCGCAGTTGGTAAGGCAGGGCTTATAAAAGGCGAGCATATAAAAGAAGGTGTGATTGTTGTGGATGTAGGCATTAACAAGGTAGGGGATAGGATTGTGGGGGACGTAGAATTTGAAAGCGCTTCAAATGTAGCGTCGTATATAACGCCTGTTCCAGGTGGCGTGGGACCTTTAACCGTGGTTATGCTTATGAAAAATACACTAACCGCATTTAAACTACAAAGAGAATAAACCGTGTGTGAATCAAATATAGTCAGGAGAAAAGCCAAAAAAGAAGAGATAATCGCAGAGGATATAGATTTTATAAGGGTTATGCCAAACGGAAAACTGCTTATAAAGACAGTTTTGGGCGAAGAAAGAGTTATTGCTGGGGATATTGAAGAGATAGATTTACATGAACATAAGGTGATTTTAAAAAATATCAAATGACCAAATGGGCATAAAGGTTGCATTCGCAGGTAAAGGTGGAGTTGGAAAGACAACCTTGGCAGCCCTTTTTATAAAAGTCCTTTCTAAAAATAGTAAGGAGGTTTTGGCTGTAGATTGTGACCCGGTGGCAACCTTAGGAAGATTTCTTGGTATAGCGGATAGCGATAAAATAGTTCCAATTGTAGAAATGAAGGAATTGATAAATGAGAGGATGGAACTTAGCCCCGATAAAACATTTTATAAATTGAATCCCAAAGTGGATGATATACCCGATAGATTTGCAAAGAAAATAGGCAATGTGAAACTTATAGTTATGGGCACTGTAAAGCAGGGTGGTTCTGGTTGCATGTGTCCGGAGTCAGGTTTTTTAAAGGCATTATTAGGCAGACTTCTTTTAGAGAAAGAGGAATCTATCGTAATGGATATGGAGGCAGGCATTGAACATTTAGGAAGGGCTACAGCGGGTTTTGTAGATAGCCTCTTTATAGTTACTGAACCAAATATAAGCAGTATTGATGCCGCCAAAAAGATATCTCATTTAGCCTTTGATTTAAAGATTAGAAATGTATCAGTAATCTTAAACAAGGTGCGAAACAATAGTGAGGTGGATTTTGTAAAAGAGAAGGTTTTACCACTTCCTTTAATAGGTAGCATTTCTTTTGATGAAAGGATATTTAATTTCGGAATGGATGAAAATATTAACATTGAAAAGACCGTAGCGTATTCAAGTATCTGTGAGATAAGGAATAAAATTCAAACCGTCTTAACTAAAAACTAAAAGCACAAAGTGCAAAACTGAAACTCAAAGCTAAACTTTAGTTTTACGTTTTTCGCTTTGAATTTTACACTTTTTATAAAAAAGGGATAATATAATGAGCAGAAAAAAACTCAAGGATAAGGCAAGTATCAATTTGCTGAACTCTATTAAGAAAGAGGCTATTGAGACTGTCTGGGATAGATATGAAGCTCAACAGCCTCAATGTGGATTTGGTCTTTTGGGCATATGCTGTAGGATGTGCAATATGGGTCCCTGCAGGATAGACCCATTTGGCACTGGTCCCCAAAAGGGCGCCTGTGGCGCAACTGCTGATACTATAGCAACCAGAGATATGACACGCCAAACAGCGGCAGGAACTGCATCGCATTCTGATCATGCAAGAGACCTTGGGCATACATTTATTGCTCTTGGCAATGGAACAGCTCAGGGCTATTCAATAAGAGACCCTTATAAGTTAAGGCTTATAGCAAATGAATACGGTATAAAAACTGAGGGTAAAAAGGATGCAGAATTAGCGCTTGAACTCGGAGAGAAGGTGCTTAAGGAATTTGGCAAGCAGGATGACGAGCCATTAACTTTTATAAAAAGAGCTCCTAAAAAACAACAGGAACTCTGGAAAACTTTGAATATATATCCAAGGGGAATTGACAGGGAGGTTGTAGAAACCCTTGCAAGGACTCATGAGGGTATGGACCAGGATTATAAGAATTTAATTCAAACAACGATGCGTGTTGCATTGGCGGATGGTTGGGGCGGTTCAATGATTGCAACCGAATTAAGTGACATATTATTTGGCTCTCCCAAGCCTATAAGGGCTAAAGCGAATTTAGGCGTATTAAAGGAAGATGAAGTAAATATAATAATCCATGGTCATGAGCCCACATTATCCGATGTTATAGTTACCACTTCGCAGGATAAAGAACTTTTAGAATTGGCAAAACAAAAAGGGGCTAAGGGGATAACCGTTGCAGGTATATGCTGCACAGCGAACGAGATACTCGTAAGGCGTGGTATACCAGTTGCAGGGACCTTCCTGCAGCAGGAACTTGCTATAATGACAGGTGCTGTTGAAGCGATAGTTGTGGATATTCAATGTATATCTCCCGGCATAGTGAATACAGCAAGTAATTTTCATACAAGGGTCATAACAACTTCGGCTAAAGCAAGTTTACCCAACACCGAACTTATTGAATTTAGCGAGGACAAAGCATTAAATACTGCAAAAGAAATAATTAAAATCGCTATTGAAAATTATCAAAACAGAAAAAAAGAACATGTAAATATACCCGAAGAGTCTATGGAATTAGTAGCAGGCTTTACAGCAGAGAATATTTTTTACCATTTAGGGGGAAGATTTAGAGGTTCCTACAGGCCGCTCAATGAAAATATAGCAAATGGAAGGATACGCGGGGTAGCTGGTGTGGTTGGGTGCGATAATCCGAGGATGGGTTCTGGAAGTTATCATATTGAGCTTGTTAAGGAGTTAATTAAAAATGATGTATTGGTTGTTCAGACAGGCTGTGCTGCCCTTACGTGCGCTAAAGAGGGTTTACTTACACCGGAGGCGGCTATTGGGATGGCAGGAGATGGTCTAAAAGAGGTATGTAAGACGGTTGGAATTCCGCCTGCCCTGCATTTGGGCGCCTGCGTGGATAACTCAAGGATACTCATTGCCTGCACAGAGATGGTAAAAGAGGGTGGAATTGGAAACAGTTTAGACGAGCTTCCTGTTGCAGGAGCAGCGATTGAATGGATGTCAGAAAAGGCAATGGCTATAGGGTGGTATTTTGTAGCATCCGGAGCTTTTGTATTGTTTGGAACGCCTATGCGAGTTGCCGGAAGCCAGGCGGTTTTTGATTATATAACCAAAGATATAGAGAATATAGTAGGTGGAAAATGGGCATTTGAGGAAGACCCGATTAAAGCCGCACATATTATGATAGACCACATTGATAAAAAACGAAAGGCGCTTAAGCTTGCGCCGATAATGTATGCTAAGGATAGAACAGAAACAGTTAACGTCGGTCCTTAGTAGGAGAGGGATAAAAGATGAAAGGTATGATTGTTGTTGACATTGACAGATGTTTAGGTTGTAAAAGCTGTGAATTGGCCTGTGGCGTGGAACATTCTGAGTCCAAAGAACTTCATAAGGCCATCGTTGAATATCCCACGCCTGCAAGCAGGGTTAAAGTAGAGGCGAGCGAGGATTTATCCATTCCGCTTGCGTGTCGGCAGTGCGAAGATGCGCCCTGCGTAAAGGTCTGCCCGACAAAAGCCTTAGAAAGAACTTCCCAAGAGGAGCCTGTCCTGATTAATAGTGAACTTTGTATCGGATGCAAATGGTGCATTTTAGTGTGTCCTTTTGGAGTGATTCGGATGGACAAGACAGGTAAAGCTATCTTGAAATGCGATATGTGTTTTAAAAGACTCCTGCTTGGCAAGATTCCCAGCTGTGTCTTGGCCTGCCCAACCAAGGCACTGCAGTTTAAGAGTTTAGATGAAGTTACTGCCGAAAAACGAAAAGATTATTTAACAAAATTTATCAAAGACGGAAAATATATAAATGAAACAGGTTGACTTGGATAAGGAAACAGATAAGATAGTGGACAGATACAATGCCAGGATAACTGGCTCTGTTAGCATCCTGCAGGATATTCAGGCACTTTACCATTATCTGCCAAAAGAAGCCCTGATTCGGGTGGCTGAAAGGTTGAATATTCCTTTGAGCCAGGTTTTTAGTTTGGCGACATTTTATAAAGCCTTTACCCTCAAGCCACATGGAAAACACCTTGTCTGTGTATGTCTGGGCACTGCTTGTCATGTCAGGGGTGCGCATAGTTTGGTGGATGAGCTTCAAAGAAGGCTTAAGATTAAACCAGGTGAAACCACCAAAGATAATAAGTTTACCTTAGCAGTGGTAAATTGTTTAGGATGCTGTGCTATTGGGCCAGTTATGGTTATCGACGATAAATATTATGAACATGTGAGGGTAAACAAGATAGACTCTATTTTGAATAAATATTAGAAATGGTTAGAAAGATAAAAACTTTTAAAGAGTTAGAAGACTTAAAGCAGGAGTGCAAAAAAGAAAAATTCCTTAAGAAGACCCGCATCACCATATCTTCTGGTACTTGCGGTCAAGCCTGCGGTTCCTTGGATATTATTGCGGAGTTTAAGAAGCAAATCCAAAGGTATAAAATAGATGATAAGGTTATACTTAAAATTACAGGATGTCATGGGTTTTGCCAGGTTGAGCCAAACATCTTGATTAACCCGGCAAAAGGGCTGGAAAAGACAATTTTCT
>VGKN01000111.1 GCA_016867055.1 Candidatus Omnitrophota bacterium | reverse complement strand
TGAAGTAACTCACTACAATGACTTATATCCACCATGACTTGCGGTGGATAAAAAACTATTAGCATTGTGTGAGTTACTGAAACTGACTTTTGTTGAAGTAACTCACTACAATGACTTATATCCACCATGACTTGCGGTGGATAAAAAACTATTAGCATTGTGTGAGTTACTGAAACTGACTTTTGTTGAAGTAACTCACTACAATGACTTATATCCACCACAAAACATGGCGGATTGAATTTAAAAGAAGTAATAAAATGCATATTAATGTATATTTATAGAAAAATATTAATACCATTATTAAGTGTTTTTTTTATACTATTTGTTACCTCCTGTGCAACAGCACCTCCGAAGGTTATAGAGCCCACCATTGAAAATATCTACCTTTTGCCACAGGCGCCGCTTATAAGGCAAAATATATATCATGAAGTAGCACCCGGTGAAACACTCTGGCGGTTAAGCAAGATGTATGATATTTCTATTGAAGAGATTATGAGAGCGAATAATTTGCCAAGTTCAACTCTTGAAAAGGGTCAAAGCCTTATTATACCGAATGCAGCACCGCTCAGGCCTATAATTTCCTTATATCCTTCTAATAAGTGGAGGTATATCATCATCCATCACAGCGCAACAGATATAGGAAGTTCCTATTCTATTGATGGACTTCATAAAGAGAGGGGTTTTGAAAGAGGAGTGGGTTATCATTTTATAATTGATAATGGCACGCGTGGTAAAGGAGATGGACAGATTGAGGCAACGCCGAGATGGATTAAGCAACAGGATGGGGCTCACTGTAAGGCAGGTGGTATGAATCATAAGGGAATAGGAATTTGCCTTGTAGGAGACATTAGTAAAGAGGATGTTTCTGAAAGGCAGATGGATTCACTTGTTCATCTAACAAGGGAATTAAAGCGATACTACAAAATACCCCTTTCAAATATTATTGGCCATGGTCAGGTATATGGCGCAAGCACCGAATGCCCCGGCACAAGATTTCCATGGTATGAGTTTAAAAGGAAACTCTCCGCAGAATAATAAATAAGAGGGCGAGATAGGGCGAAGAATATATGGGAAGATAGGCGCTGGTGCCTTTATTTCTTTATTCTCTTATTTTTAAGAATATTGGAATAGTGGAATTGGAGGGAAAGGCAAGGGGAGACGAAAATGGGTTGACAGAAAAATATATGGGAGATGTCCCTATTTATCCTATTTATCCCCTAGAAAAATATATGGGAGATGTCCCTATTTATCCAGAAATCTCCGGGCTTTGGTTCGACTACGCTTGCCATCCCGAGCATAGCGAGAGATAACCTGTGGGATAAATGCTATAGTACTTTTTCTACTCGGGAGGGAGCCTCGGACTTTACTTCGAGCGGACTCCACTTCTAAGTACTCTTTGCGTTTTCGCGGACCTTTGCAGTTCAGAGGTGTAGATGAATTTTATAGAGAAGGTCAAAGATACAATTTCAAAATATAATATGCTAAGTCCAAAGGACAGGGTATTGGTATGTGTCTCGGGAGGTTCTGATTCTGTATCGCTTTTGTATGCCTTAAATAGTATAAAGGAAGAGCTCGGTATAACATTGCATATAGCACATTTAAATCATATGCTTAGAAAGGAGGCCTTAAAAGATGAGATTTTTGTAAAAAATTTAGCAAGGAATTTAAAAATACCCGTTACCCTTGAAAGAAGGGACATATTAAAAATATCTAAAAAGGATAAATCTTCTATTGAGGATAAGGCACGTCAGATAAGATATAAATTTTTTTTGAAGACAGCAAAATCAAAAAGGCTTAACAAAATAGCGGTTGCCCATACAAGGGATGACCAGGCGGAGACGGTTTTGATGCGATTAATCAAGGGTGCCGGCCCAAGGGGGCTATGCGGCATACCCCCAAAGAGGAGGTTTGACGGCACATATATTGTAAGACCCCTGATTGAGACAGGGAAAAGAGAGATTTTAAATTTTTTAAACGAGGAAAAAATCCCTTATAGACTTGATAAGACTAATTTGAAAAATATATACCTGAGAAATAGGATTAGGAATCTGCTTTTAAGAGACCTCCAGGATAATTTTAATCCAAACATAAAAGAGATTCTTGCCAATGTATCGATTGAGGTTACAAAGGCATATGATTTTTTGCACCTTAGGGCAAGGCAGGTATTTAAAAAGATTTCACAGTTTAAAGAGAATGAGCTTATTTTGAATCTTAGCAAACTTTTAAAATATCATGATGCCATAAAATCAGAGGTTGTCAGGATTGCCATAGAGAAGAAAAAGGGAGATTTAAATAAAATCACCTATAAAAACTGGGAGGATTTAGAATATCTGATAAATTATGGAAAAACTGGAGGTGCAGTGGATATACCTGGTTTAACGGTGGTCAAGGACTATGGGAGGTTGGTATTTAAACAAGGGAAAATAAAGAAGCAGAAGGAAAGGATATGGCGATTAAAAACCCCGGGCAGGACCGTTATAAAAGAACTTAGGGTAAAATTTGAGACCTTGATTTTAAAGAGAATCCCTCCCTTTTTTAAAAGTAAGGATAAGACCGCGGAATACCTTGACTATAGTAACCTGAAGTTTCCACTCTTTATAAGGACGAGAAGAGAAGGAGATAGATTCAAACCCCTGGGAATGGGAATTGAGAAGAAATTACAGGATTTTTTTGTAGACGAGAAAATTTCAAGGTATAAAAGGGATAGCATCCCCCTGGTTATTTCCGGCGGGAAGATAATCTGGGTAGTGGGTTTGAGAATTTCTGATTCAGTAAAACTTACGCCAAAGACAAAGAAAATTCTGTGCATACGATATGAGGAGTTGCAGGGTTAAGATTTTTCTTGACAAAAAAATTTTTTATATTATAATTAGCACTTTGACTAATAGAGTGCTAAAGTGGGAGAAAGAAAATGGTTGTAACTGATTTAGAATCAAGGAGAAACAGAATTTTAGACTTAATTATAACCTCTTATATTAATACAGGAACACCTGTGGGTTCATTTTATATTTCAAAGAGGTTTAAGTCATTGCTTAGCTCTGCTACAATAAGGAATGTCATGGCGCAGTTGGAGGAGGAGGGTTATTTGACCCATATTCATACCTCTTCAGGGAGAATTCCCACTGACAAGGGTTTTAGATTTTATGTGGACAGCTTAAAGAAGCTTGATAGGCTTAGCCAGATTGAAATGGAAAGAATAGATAGAGAATTTGAAGAAAAAAAACAGGTACTTGAAGAGATAATAAAAAAAGCCTCTCTTATCCTTTCTTCCATTACCAAGCAGGCAGGGGTAGTGTTATTCCCGAGATTAAAGAGGAGTATATTCAGAAGGGTGGAGTTAGTGTTTATTGAGCCTAGGAAGATATTGGCTGTTTTAGTAACCTCCTCAGGCCTTTTGAGAGATGTTATTGTGGAATTGGATACAGATATAAGAAAGGAAGAACTTGAGAAAATCTCAGTGTTTTTAAATTCTAAACTTGAAGGTATGCCCATATATGAGGTTAAAAGGCATCTCTTGGCAAAACTTGAGGCTCAAAAAGATTCCTTGTTTAGTTTATTCAAGGTAGCATTTGAGATTATAAGATTGAGTTTGCTTTTTAACGAGGCTGAAGAGCTCTATATCAATGGATTAACAAATATATTAGAACAACCAGAGTTTAGGAATATTGAAAAAGCAAGAAACATAATTAGAAAACTTGAAGAGAGATTAGGGTTATTTGAGATTTTAAACAAGGGGTTAGCCGAAGAAGGACCAAGGGTTTATATTGGAAACGAGTATAAAAATCCATTTATAGAAAGTTTGAGCTTGATTACCTCAAGTTATAAAATTGGCGGAGAGGTTGCCGGGGTAGTAGGTGTTGTTGGGCCAACAAGGATGGATTATGGAAGGATTATACCAATCGTTAATTATATTGCTAAGATTTTAAGCGAGAGACTGCAATAACTATGCATAAAGACAAAAGAGAAATAAAAAATAATAATACTGTTCAGGCACATAAAGAGAATAATGCCTTGGTTTCAGACGGGGTTGAATCTAAAGAAACAGCACAAGAAGAGGCTAAGGTTAAGGAGGAGGAAACCAATAAAAAGTCAAAACACAAAAAGAAATATATATTGATACTTGAGGAAGAATATGAGGCGTTAAAAAAGAATACCAAGGCCAAAGAAGAATTACAAGATAAAATCCTGAGACTTCAGGCAGAATTTGAAAATGCCAGAAAGCGCTTAGAAAAGGAAAGGCTTGAATTTATTAAATATGCCTCTGAGGAGATAATAAGAGGATTGATAAATATTATGGATGATTTTGGAAGGGCGCTAAACGCCTCTAAAAATACACAGGATTTTAATCTTTTATATAAAGGGATTGAGATGATTTTAAGAGAGCTTGAGGAGTTTCTTGCTAAGAGGGGACTTACTAAGATTGAAACTATGGGGCAGATTTTTGACCCATCACGTCATGAAGCCCTTGAGATAGTTATGGATAATACAAAACCGGAAAATACCATTGTTGAAGAGATACAGAGAGGTTATTCTTTAAACGGAAGGGTCTTAAGAGTAGCGGCGGTTAAGATATCAAAAAAAACAAATGAAACCTAGACTTACGGAACAAAAAGTGTCCGCCACAAAGCATTAGCGGAAACGTAAGTCTGTTGGTTGAATTTGACCCTTGACAATTTTTGAGTCTATGGTTAATTTCGATACCAACCCGCATTTCAAAAATTGTTAAGGATTTAATTCGCAGACATCCTTGACATTAAAGATGTCAAGGGTATGATTTACGTTGTCCTTCGGACTCCGTAAATCATCTGCTCATTAAAGGAGGGTTTATAAATGGCAAAGGTTATAGGTATTGATTTAGGAACTTCAAATTCAGCGGCAGCTGTGGTTGAGGCAGGCAAACCTGTGATTATTCCCTCTGCAGAGGGAACGACATTAGGGGGGAAGGCATTTCCCTCTTTTGTAGCCTTTACAAAGGATGGGCAGAGGCTTGTGGGTGAACCTGCAAGAAGGCAGGCGGTGGTTAATCCCGAAGGAACAATTATGGCGGCAAAGCGTAAGATGGGAACTGACCATAGATACAGGATATTCGGAAAGGAATATACCCCACAGCAAATTTCTGCATTTATTCTTCAAAAGATAAAACAGGATGCAGAAAGCTATCTCGCAGATAAGGTGGATGAAGCGGTTATAACCTGCCCTGCCTATTTTGACGATAACCAACGAACTGCAACTAAAGATGCAGGGGAGATAGCAGGGTTAAAAGTGCTTCGAATAATAAATGAACCTACCGCTGCATGCCTTGCCTATGGTCTTGATAAGACAGACAAGGAACAGAAGATAATGGTGTTTGATTTAGGTGGTGGAACGCTTGATGTGACTGTAATGGAGATGGCTGAGGGAGTATTTGAGGTAAAGGCTACAAGTGGCGATACCCAGCTCGGCGGGACTGATATGGACTTAACAATAATTAACTATATTGCAGATGAGTTTAAGAAGGATACAGGTATTGACCTAAGAAACGACAAGATGGCTATGCAGAGATTACGTGAGGCTGCCGAAAAAGCCAAGATAGAATTATCAAGTACCCTAACGACAGATATAAATCTACCCTTTATCACTGCGGATAGCGCTGGTCCAAAACACCTTACAATGT
>VGKN01000110.1 GCA_016867055.1 Candidatus Omnitrophota bacterium | reverse complement strand
TATCCTTACCATTGATTATTGTTTCTTCTTTAGCCTGTTTCTTTGCAAAAAAGCATTCAAGGTATAGGTTTTTCTTTTTATTTCTGTGCGGATTACTAATAGGAATTTATTCTATCCTCTGGCCTATCTGGTGGTATATATTCTATATACTGCTCATAAGCCTGTTGTTATATTATTTAAATTACATCGCTTATAATAAACAGGGTGCCCTTCTAATAAAATTAAAAGAAACTTGCCTATCTATTCTATTGTTTATTTCTTTCACTTACCTATCAGTATTCATTATCTCCGGATGGGATATTGTAAAAAAATCTTTTTTAGAGCCCTTCTCTTACCTCTTTTTAAGGCGAGGTTTAACCCTGGATAACCTCTGGCCTAATCTGGCATTTACCGTAGGAGAGTTAAAACAGGCTGAGATTAAAGAAATAGTATTTGGAATGGGGGGGAGTTTCTTTTTGTACGGCGGTATATTCGGCCTTTTGATGCTCGTCATTTTTAAAAGAAATCTATTGGATTTTAAGGAAAAGGGCTTTTTATTCTTTGTCCTGTTCGTATGGTCATTGGTTATGCTTGTCTTAACAAGCTTTGGAATTAAATTTATTGAATTTTTAGTCATACCAATAGGAATTTCATTTGGTGTGTTTTTGGATATGTTAAATAATCTTATAAATCCAAGACAAAGTCATATTGCTTTTTTTAAGAGAATTAGCACGAAGATTTACAATTTATTTTTTACCTCCATTTTCTTAATAGCCACCTGTATGCCTTTATGTAATGCCTGTAGGATAAGTGGAATTCCTTTAATGAATGATTCGTGGTGGAAGATACTGATGAAGATAAAGGAAGCTACGCCTAAAAATGCTATTATTAATGCTTACTGGAACCAGGGGGACTGGATTATGTCAATCGCAAAAAGAGCCACAATAAATGACCCGAGCTGGCAATATACCTCTACACCCTACTGGTTTAGCAAGGCATTGTTATCTGCCAGCGAGGAGGAGGCATTTGGTATATTAAGGATGCTAAACTCTGGCGCAAATCAAGCCTTTGAGGAACTTTCAAAGGTGCTTGGGAATGATAAATTACTTACCCTTGAATTTATAAACAAGATGATTTTGCTAAAAAGAGAGGAGGGTGAGGTTTTATTAGGCAAATACATTCAAGACAAAAATGTTATAGCCAAAATTTCAAACTTTATATACGGCCCTCCCCCTCCCTCATATTTGCTTGTCTATGACCAGATGGTAAATATTATGCCGATACTGAGCACTATATCAAATTGGAATTTTGAAAGATTAGACCTGTGGCAAAGATCCCTCAAATTAGATAAAGGCGATTTTATAGATTATTGCAAAAAACGCTTTGGATATTCTGAAGACTATTCCAAAACAATTTATACAAATCTCAAACTTATGGACAAGTCAAATATTCTACATTGGGTTTCTCCGGAAAGGTATAAATTCTATACCTCATATTCTGAATATAAATCCTCTAAGAACAATGAAAAATTGATTCCATTTGATAACGGTCTACTAATAGATATAGAAAATCTTAGAGCTTATTTCAGAGATAATCAAAATGAAGAATGGATAGTCCCTATGGATCTAATTTTTATTGATGAAGATGCTGTAAAAGAAAATACAAATAGCAAGGGTGATCCTTTGTATTCAGTCCTATTAACCAATAACAATGGTATATACAAAGCGATTCTATTCAGTAGGCCATTGGCACAGACATTGTTTTTCAAATTATATTTTATGAATGGAAGAGGCTTAAAACATTTTAAAGAAATGCACCATGAGAAAAACGATAACGGAACTAATATTTATTTATATAAAATTGAGTGACATATAGATGCACAAGATTTAATAAGCTTAATTTGTATGCTTAAGGAAAGGTTTTGTCAACCCATCGGAATACCCTGATGGTCCCGATGATACATCGGGATTTTCTATATTTGGTATCCTCGGGGTTGGCACTGCACTTCGACTTTGTCTCAGTATCCTTCGTCCCTCAATTACACTCGGGATGAACACTGAGTGCAACAAATGTGTTTGAAAGTCCTGAGCGAAGCGAAGGAAGAGCGACAAGCCTTTTGCGCCTTTTCCTTTCCCGTCTTCGGCGGGACGGCTCTGATTCTGCCAATGCCTGAGTACTGGGGCTTGTTGCCGAATGTGTCAAAAAATATAGGGTTAAATTTAATGACGCTGCGTAAGTATTTTTGGAAGTCAGCCACTTTTTTTATTTTGATTTGTGGCTTCTCTCTCTTGATTGATATCTATTTCAGTTACCCTTATGAATTTTTTCCAGGTGATGATATTTACGACATTTACTACGGTAAAACTATTGGTAATAGGAATGATTATATAGGCAGTAGCGTATTTATGTTCTTCTGCAAAATGCAATCCCCCAAAGATCTCTATTACTCTGAGTTATATTATTTATATAGATTATTCCCAAGATTATCTTCTACAAACCTGCTTTATTTAAGTGTTATCCTGAATACCTTACTCCTTAGTATTTTTGTTATTATTTTAAGTTGGGTTATTTTCAAAGACCATTCTATATCTTTTGTCTCCTTGATATTTGTGCTATTTTCGGTATACAGAGGCAAATATTTGTATTTTTCAAGCTATGCAGTTTTCTCAAGCCTCATAACAATTATAACTTTGATTTGTATTACGTTATCTTTAGATGATACTAAAAATCCGTTAACCTCAGCATCGCTGTGTGCTATAGGCGGTATCATATCTCCATTAATGATTGTCAGTTTTTCAAGTGCTCCTATAGCATTATTAGGAATAATATTTCCCTTCATATATGTATCAGTATATTCTAAAAAAACATGGAGGTTATTTATCTATGGATTTTTCTTCATATCTACCTTGTCTTTAATCACCTTTTTTGACATTCGCACCTTATTTCAGGTTTTAAATGTAAACTTGATGATGAATATCTACTCAAATAACTTAGGCAAAATACCTTCATATATTCCATTATATTTTTTCATAGTTCTATTCTTCCATCAACCCTTCTTATTATTATTACTTTTTGTTGTAATTTTCTTAAGTCTGACCAAATTCTTTTGTATAAATAAAAAACAACCTATAGCAACAAAATTATCATTGCATAATCGCAAATCAGATAATTATGCAATAAGGTTTCTTGTGCTTTTTTTAATAACCGCTTTGGTATTGCACGAATTATCCCCAACTACTAAATTAGCACGTCTATATTATTACCTCCATCCGATTATGGTGATAATAGTAATTGGTTTATTATTAACCATGATTAGAAACCTAAGATTCTCTAAAATTTTAATATCGGCGATGATCTTAATTACGATGATAGAATATATTCTGGGTATGAGAAATATGTCCATCGCAAGAATGTCTCTCGTAAGGGAAATGCTTGGTTCAAAGCCACTCAAAGTTTATATGCTAAATAGTGATCCATATTATCCCTATTTTGCGAAATACAGTATCTTTAATAGCAAATCTAAAGATATAACCCTTTCATCTATTTCAGATTTGAGTAAATTGTTAGAGAGTTTTAAACAAGATTATAATGACAACTCAAGTTTAGATTATAATCATTGGCTAATAATTGGTCCTGAAGGAAAAAATTCAATATTCAGGCATTCAAGTTTTCCTGAACATTTTGAGCAACCTGATATTTTAAATGATGAGAATTTTGAGGTAAGGCTTATACCTTTCTATAGTATGCATCCTTTATTTTATCTTGAAGAGGAATTAAGCACATATTTATTTCTAAAAAAGAGAGATAATTTTTTGTCTCATTTTCTTTTAAATCCGAATCAGGTATTTTCATATATTAAATTGATTAAACCTAAGATTAACTTTTAGTTCAGTTTATCCGCAAACTGAATTTGGTTTTTATGTACTTAAAAATATACCTTCATTCACTAACTAAAATCTGGTTTTTGTAGATGGAGTGGGTTACAAAAAAACTAAGTATTGGTCAGTATTAAGAAAGATGAGGTATTTTTACCAAAAAGAGATTGGGAAAGAAAAATTAAGATGCGGAGAAAAAAGAATTATCAATCACAACATTATTTTGTTGCCCTGATAAGTGTTTTGGTAAAGTAAAGGATTTTTTTTGTCAAATCCTTTTTATCAATATTTTTTTCAATAACATCAATGATTGCACTACCCACTATTACTCCGTCACAAAAGGCTTTTATCTTCTTAATCTGAAGGGCTTGAGATATACCAAATCCTACGCATATGGGTTTGCCAGTCAGAGATTTTATAAATTTTAGTTTTTTGCCAAGTTCTACGGACAATTTCTTCCTCGCCCCTGTTATACCTGTAAGAGATATATAGTAAATAAAGCCTTCTGCACGCTTTAAAATCTTACTCAGTCTCTCCTTTTTGGTTGTGGGTGCTATTAGAAATATATTTGCAATGTCATAACTCTTTAAAATTTCATACAAAGCTTTTGACTCCTCAAATGGCAGGTCTGCTACAATCACTCCATCAAGCCCACTTGAGGCTGCTTCTTTTGCAAACCTTTTTAGCCCATAGCGAAATATCGGATTAAAATAAGACATAAATACGAGCGGAATCTCGCTTCTTTTTCTAATCTCTCTTACGAGGGCAAGGGCTTTAGAGATAGTTATCTTATTCCTTAAAGCCCTTCCAGAGGCTCTCTGAATTGTGGGCCCGTCGGCTATTGGGTCAGAAAAAGGTATACCAAGCTCAACTATATCCACGCCTATTTTATCAAATCCCAAAACTGCTTTTTTGGTAAAGTCTAAATCAGGATCCCCCGTGCAGATATATGTTATGAACGCCTTTTTGTTTTTATTTTTTAAATCTATAAATTTTTTATCAAGTCTATTCACCCCGTTAGAACTCCTTCTTGTTCTGTAAGATATTAATATTAACTTCCTGTCTCTTTATATATTAAAATTTCATCCCCGTTGATAAAAGGTTCTAACGGGGTTCATCTTAACTATTCTTAATCAGGTCTATTAGGATAAATTTCTCTCATTAGCTCAAAGCTGTTTCTGAGTAAGTATACGGAAGTGCAGGAACAAGTCTAAGAGGCAAAACTTTTCCGTAGTCTTCCTCTTTGCAAGCCCCTCTAATCATACAAGGATAGTCCTTCCTATACCTCTTAAGGAAGGGACTAAGGGGTTGGGGGTGCTTGTAGGAAAAGTTGAGCCGAATGTGACGAGCACCGATAGCGAACGAGGAAACAGCGTTGAGTAACTTATACACTTTTATTACCTTAAAATTTAAGCTTGCTCCGTTAGAAATTTTGGTTTTTCTATATATGTTGAATTGAAAATTTAAATTTTCATAAAAAGTACTGGTTTGAATTATCATCATTTCTAATGGAGCTTACTTACCAAATCCACATCTTTATCTCCCCTGCCTGATAGGCATATAATTACAACTTCATCCTTTTTAAGTTTGGGGGAAATTTTTATAAGATAGCTTATGGCGTGAGCAGGCTCTAATGCAGGGATTATACCCTCGGTTTCAGAAAGCAATCTAAATCCCTTAAGCGCCTCTTTATCAGTCACTGCAAAATATTCTGCGCGGCCTATGCTTTTATAATAGGAGTGTTCTGGGCCAACCCCGGGATAATCTAAACCTGCAGAAATAGAATGTGCAATTTTTATCTGGCCAAAATTATCCTGCAAAACGTAACT
>VGKN01000109.1 GCA_016867055.1 Candidatus Omnitrophota bacterium | reverse complement strand
TTTTCCAATGACTTACCATATCCTGTCCAAGCTAAGACAGAGGGGCCACTACCAATCATCACAACCTCATTTATATATTTCTCCATATGCGTTGGCATAGATATAGTTTTAGATGCGGTTTCTATTTTCGTGGGATCTTTAAGTTCAATATCCCCTAATGGTGTAGAAACTGTGATGGTAGGATATCTATCATACATATAGGTTACATTTTCTTCTTGATTCTTCGTTACAAAGTCTAACATCTCACCGCCCATAGAATAGCCTACAGCCATAACTTTTTTACCACCGAATTCTTCTGATATCTTTTTAATTTCATTACCAACATAGGAGGCATTTTCTATTATTGAACCATAATTTTCTGGTAAGTTTATCAATCTTATGTTATTCTCAGGAACTCCTTTTTTTATTAACTCATTCTTCATTGTCTCCATATCTTTTGAACTTCCGCCAAGACCGTGAATTAGGACTATTGGTCTATCTGTAATATCTTCTCCGAAGAGAAGAGGCAATACTATGATTAAAGATAAGATTAGTGCGGTTAGGATAAGGTTATTTCTCATTTAGTAACTTTATCCTGTATCTGGAAATATCATATCCCTTTGTATTATCAAACGAGAATTCTTCATCAGAAATACCCTTGTTTATTTGAACATTGGAGAATTCTATGAGTGTTTGAACAAACCTTTTCTCTTTTTCCTTATCTGGTCTAAGTTCAATATGCATAAATTTAACAGGAACTAATATCTTATCTATAAGTATAAAATCTTGTGTATAGTTTATTCCGCTTTGAAGAATAACTCCTCTTTTATAGTCTATTTTTAGTGTTATCTCATCATTTCCTCTTGGCTCCCACATATCCCAATCCCATCCATAAGGAGAAGTCTGATGAGGATTAACATCGTGTGGTGTAAATTTACCTTTAATAATATATATATCTGGATTTTTTTCATCTCTCTTGACAGTTAATGCATTTTGCATAATAAATGGCTCAAGGAGTTTTCTGAGTTGATTGTGAACTAAGTGGAGTTTCCGAGGCTCTAAGAGAGAAGACCATGGGCCAGAACGCATAGGACCCCCAAAAGGCATCTGGTCTGTTAGTTCGCGAGTTCCTCTTTTAACATAGTATTCTGCGTGCCCTATGCTTATTAGATCTGCAACCTGCGGAAGGTATTCCTTGCCATAGTATTCTACTTTTTCTTTTTCTGTCCAGTCAGGATGCTGTTGGTAAAATTTCTCTAATTCCTCTCTTGTTTTTGGAACATTTGGCTCAGATTTAGGAATTATCTTAATCATATCGGGCTTTTTAAAGAGAAAGGTGTATTCTGTTGTTTTAAGAACTTGCTTTACAGAGAATTCCTTTTCCGAGACATTCATCTCCTGCTCTGTCTCCTTTACATCTGCTCTTAGGTCTTGTATCTTCTCTACATTTTCCTCTACCTTCTTAATAAGGTCTTCTACGGTAGGCAGAGATGGTTGAGGTGAGGTAAGCTCCTGCGCTATACAGCTTAAAAAGCTATAGAAAGAAAAGATAAGGATCGCCATAATTAAAATAATTTTTTTCTTAACCAATTATTTCTCCTTTCAGCATTAACAACTATATATTTTTTTCTTTGTTAATCTAAACACAATAATTCTATGTTATGCTAATTCAGTAGATTACTCTTTCTCCAATTTTCTAATTTCTTTTCTAATCTCTTCAATTATCTCTGGATTATAAATATTTTTCTTTTTACCATCTTTTACTGAAATGATATAGAAAACTTTGCCTCCATATATAGTAGTAAATTTTTCATGGGTCTTTTTCTGAAATTTTAATTCATTAATAATCTGGGTGATATAAGCATATCCTGCTGGCTTAATTTGAAGCCCTATATATTTTTCTTTAACTTTAATAAAGAAATCAATATTAAACCCTCTGTCCCACTTATCTGGTGCAGGTTCAATTTTTACTCCCAAGGCCTGTTGCAATTAACCATAGATTGTCTGTATCTCAGATTGATAACCATCATATGTCCGATTTATTACTAAGTTAGTAATAAAATTGATACAATCTTCTTCTGTTATACTTTCTATCTCTGCTTGACACACTTCAGTTATTTTTACAAATAACTTTTGCCCAAGCTCTTTAAGGTGCTGTTTAGAATAAACCTTTTTATAATAATACTCTTCCCAATCTATTAAAGATTTAGGAGAACATTTTCTTATCAATTCTGAAACGGGACCAACTTTATTCTTCTTTGTCAGCCCCCATCTCATATTTGCTTGATTCAATATCCATTCCTTCGCCATTACTTTGCCTTTCTCTCGGATAAAAATTTTGACTTATACTTATAATCAAAGGTTATATCAACATCTGCCAAACCATTTTTAATTAAATGAGCATTTAAAAAAGTTTTGTTCCATAAATATAGGTAACAAAGTAGGTTATTTTTCTCATCATATTTTACAGTATCAAACTTCATAAATACTTTTTGCCCCTGAGTTTTTTCTCTTAAAAATTGAATAGCCTTTCCATTTGCTTCTGGTTTTTCTTTTACGCCAAGCAATCTAACCTTTAATCCATTATTTAAAGTTAATATCTCTGGAGAGATTACCTCCTTAATAATATAGAATGTTTCTTTTTTGCAATGGGAGTTATCAATCTTTGAGCCAAACCTCAATTTTCTAGGATCAACCTTCTTGTCAAATTTTATCGGATCCTTAAAAATATAGGGAAACTTTTTAATTTCTTTTTTGAAATCTATTCCTAACTTTTCCTGCTTAATTATTTTAAAGGTTGCTTCTTGAAAAAATGTATTTTGTTTTAACCCAAGTTTTTCTTCTATTATTGATAAAAATTCTTCGTTTATTTCGTATCCAACAGAGTTCCTATTCAAATTTTTAGCAGCTAATGAGGTCGTACCGCTTCCTAAAAAAGGATCTAGTATAGTATCGCCAATAAAACTAAACATTTTAATAACTCGTTTTGGCAATTCCTCGGGAAACATTGCCAAATGTTTATCCTGTTTTTCGCCAGGAAAATTCCAGTGTCCACTAAAGTATTCATTCCACTCTTCTCGAGTCAACTTTGATTGCTCTTTAACATTCTTATTAACTCTTGGCGGTTCCCCATATTTTTTAAAAATTAAAATAAATTCATAGTCTAGTTTAACAATTCCATTCCTCGGATAAGGAAAGGAGCCCATTATTGTAGCACCGCCGGTCGTATGACAGGTGGTAATCTTTTGCCAGATAATAGCCCCCATATAATCAAAACCAACATTTTCACAAAATTTTATTATCTCTGTTCTTATAGGGATAATTTTATATCTTCCATAGTAGACGGAGCGAGCAAATTGGTCCCCTATGTTAATACATAAACGACATCCTTTATGTAAAATCCTATTACATTCTTTCCATACCAAATTGAGATTGTTTATATAATCCTCATAACTATCATTAAAACCTATCTGATTTCTATAGCCGTAATCCTTAAGTTGCCAATAAGGTGGAGAAGTAATAACAAGATGAATGGATTCGTTAGAAATTTCTTTCATATATCTGGAATCACCAATAATTATTCTATGATGAGTTTTCATATAGTTATCTTTATGGTTTTAATAAAACGTAGAATTACATACATTTTTCGCAACCCCTAACTAGTAATGCATAATTATAGTTTTTTCTTCATATATACCCCATTCCTACATAATTCCTAAATATTTCTATCGCATTTCTTTCTTTTTTAGCGCTAAGGTTTAATCTTCGGTTTTTTCTTATGAAACTCAGTGGACTGCTCAAAGGTATAAGCCGCCCTAAACAATGTCTCTTCGTCAAAAGGCTTTCCAATAATCTGAAGCCCTATAGGTAAATTTTCTTTGTTAAATCCGCAGGGTATTGAAATAGCAGGTAAGCCTGCTAAGTTTACAGGGATGGTAAATATATCTGAAAGATACATATCAAGGGGCTTGTTGATTTTTTCTCCAAGCCTGAACGCGCAGGTGGGAGAGGTAGGTGTAATTATACAGTCGCATAACTTGAATGCCTCATCAAAATCTTTTTTAATAAGGGTTCTCACTTTAAGTGCCTTAAGATAATATGCATCGTAATACCCGCTGCTTAAGGAATATGTTCCAAGGATAATCCTTCGCTTTGCCTCTTTTCCAAAACCCTGACTTCTCGTTCTTCTATATAGAGCCATCAGATTTTCTGGGTCCTTTATCCTGAAGCCATACTGTACGCCATCAAAACGGGCTAAGTTTGAACTCGCCTCCGCAGGCGCAAGTATATAATAAACGCTTAGGGCATATTCAGTATGGGGCAGAGAAATCTCTACGGTTCTGGCTCCCAATTCTTTAAGGACATTTAGTCCATCAGAAACTGCCTTTTTTACCTCTAAATCAAGCCCTTCAAGAAAATATTCCTTTGGGATTCCTATTTTTATATCCTTTACATCTTTCACAAGGGATTTTGTGTAGTCAGGAACAACAATATCAACTGAGGTAGAATCTCTCTCATCATAGCCCGCTATTATATTTAAAAGAAGCGCACAATCCTCCACGGTTTTGGTAATAGGACCTATCTGGTCAAGACTTGAGGCAAAGGCAATAAGCCCATACCTTGAAACCCTGCCATAGGTAGGTTTTAAACCAACCACACCACATAAACTCGCAGGTTGCCTTATTGAGCCGCCTGTATCTGAACCCAATGCCATAATTGTCTCATCTGCACTAACTGCACAAGCAGAGCCACCGCTTGAGCCGCCTGGGATTCGGCTTTTATCCCAGGGATTATAACTTGGTCCGTAATAAGAGGTCTCGCAGGAGGAGCCAAAGGCAAACTCATCCATATTTGTCTTTCCTAACAACACCGCTCCTTCATTTTTCAATTTTTCTATCACAGTAGCATCATAAGGGCTTTTAAAACCCTCTAAAATCTTTGAGGCGCAGGTGGTAAGTTCGTCCTTAACGCATATATTATCCTTTATGGCAATAGGAATTCCTGCTAAATTGCCTTTTTTTACATTTACCCTATTTATGCACTCTCTATTTATATAAACAAATGCCTTTATATCCTTGTCTATTCTATCTATTCTATCAAGGCAATCTTTTGCAATATCCAACAGAGAAGTATTTTCTTTACTTCTTATAATCTCACCTGCACTAAGAAAATTGAGTTTCATCTTTTATACTATCCTCGGCACCTTAAAACATCCGTCCTCTTTTAAGGGAGCATTTTTTAATACCTCTTCACAGTTTAAGGATTCTCTTTGTACATCTTCTCTAAAGACATTCTTTATTGAAACCACGTGGCTAGTGGGAGGAATATCCTCTGTATTCAACTTCTTGAGTGTCTCAAAATAATTTAATATATCTTCAAGTTGAAGAGATAAAAGTTCCTTTTCCTCTTGAGAAAGTTCAATCCTTGCCAACGCGCTAAGATATTCAACTACATCCCTTGTAATTTTCATAACTTTTTAGAATATTTTAGGTTATAAAATAACATACCATAAAATGTATGTCAATGTAAAAGGATAGTGGGCAACGTATAATCTTTTATGTGAAACTAGCTTGAAATCTGTATACTTGTCGGTAGGCAGATAGATTATGATAACTTAGAATTTGAGGAACATAAATAAGATTTATCTCTTATTTTAATATAGTTATGGAAATTAGGCCTTAAATCTTGGGGAAACTCCTCATTAATAAAGAAATGTATGGATTAGAAGGTGGATGAGAGTCTTTGCAAATATTTATTTACCCCGCACCTCGTAAAGTCTCCCTTCTTGCTTTCGCAAGAAAGTAGGGGGGATGAAGGTGTAGTTGATAAATTTTCT
>VGKN01000108.1 GCA_016867055.1 Candidatus Omnitrophota bacterium | reverse complement strand
TTAAGGAAAAAGGCGAACTCGGAAAACTCGCCAGCGAGGTTGAGCAGTTAGCATTAGGTATCCGAGTTGCAAGGAAGACAATGCAGGAAGAGGCCCAGGTGCGTATTAAGAAAGAGGAATTATGGACAGAGTCAAAACTGCGCGACCTTGTCAGAGCCAGATTAGGCGAGAATGCCCTGTTTGTGGTATCAAACAGAGAACCATATATTCATATGATAGATGAGGCAAGCGCAAGACCAGTATGCACACGCCCTGCAAGCGGTGTAGTAACAGCAATAGACCCCATACTTCGTGCCTGCGGCGGGACCTGGATTGCTCATGGGAGTGGAAACGCGGACAGGAAATTTGTAAACTCTAAGAATAAACTTGGTGTGCCGCCAGAAGATAACAGGTATATACTTAAAAGGGTGTGGCTCTCAAAAGAAGAAGAGGACGGTTATTATTATGGATTTTCAAACGAGGGGTTATGGCCGCTCTGTCATATTACGCATACCAGGCCGATTTTCAGGGAATTTGACTGGCAGATTTATAAAGAGGTAAACCAGAAATTCGCTGACAGCGTTTTAGAAGAACTGCCGGCAAAAAATCCCTTCATTTTTATACAGGATTATCATTTTACCTTACTCGGCAGGATGATAAAACAGAAGCGCCCGGATGCAACCATTGCGTTATTCTGGCATATCCCCTGGCCAAATCCTGAGGTTTTTTCAATATGCCCTTATCAGGAGGAAATCTTAGATGGCATGCTCTCTTGCGACCTTATTGGTTTTCATGTGCAGTACCACTGCAATAATTTTCTTGATACTGCGAATAGACTGCTTGAGTCCCGTGTAGATACTGAAAAATTCAGCATTGTGCGCTTTGGAAAAGAGACGTTTATCAGGGCATTTCCCATAAGTGTTGACGGCCATATAGACACAGTTATTGAAACGGGGCAGGAAGAGATAAATAACATAAAGAAGGAATTTGATTTGGAGAATAAAATAGTAGCTTTAGGCGTAGACAGGATTGATTACACCAAGGGTATAATAGAAAGGATATTAGCCATTGATAGATTTTTAGAAAAATATCCCCAGTATAAAAATAGGTTCATTTTTATTCAATTGGCTGCTCCCAGCCGCACCCACATAAAGCGCTATCACGACCTTATGGCGGAGATTGATGAATTGATAGAGAAGAAAAACTGGAAGTATTCGGACTGGGCATGGAAACCGATAATATATTTAAAGAGACATTTTTCACCTGAAGAGATAATGCCATATTATACCCTGGCAGATGTCTGTATAGTAAGTTCCCTGCATGATGGAATGAATCTTGTGGCTAAGGAATATGTTGCCTCTAAAAGAGATTCAAAAGGTGTTTTGATCTTAAGCAAATTTACAGGGGCAGCAAGAGAACTGACGGAGGCTGTTTTGATAAATCCTTATTCAATAGAAGAGTTTGCTGACAGTATAAAATTTGCAATAGAAATGCCGCTTGAAGAGAAGAGAAAACGGATGGAAAATATGCGTAGTGTCATTACCAACAATAATGTCTATCGTTGGGCAGGAAATATAATCACAGAACTCGTTTCTTTAAAAAAGGAGTGACGACATTATGAATACACCCTTAACAGCCCCTATTCAAAGGTTATTTGAAATTTTAGTTCCAGTAGCCATCTTTTTGCTCACCCTATTAGCAGGGTTTATTCTGCGAAGGATTTTATTCAGCCGTCTTTCCAAATGGGCAAATAATACCAAGTCTAGAATAGATGATATTATAATCGCAGTAACAAAAGGTCCATTTATAATATGGTGTTTAATGCTGGCAATATATTTCGCCCTCGAGGTTTCAAAAATTCCAGAGGACCTGGTTAATATCCTGGGAAAGACTCTGCTTGTTCTCGGCATTATTTCCATTACTTTGGTTTTAGCAAATATCTTCGCAAAACTTATAAAGGTATACTCTGCAAGATTAGAAACAACCCTGCCCGTTACTTCGCTTACCCAAAATATCGCCCGAATAGTAATCTTTGGTATAGGTATTTTGATAATTTTAAATAGCCTCGGCATTTCTATAACGCCGATATTGGCTACTTTAGGCGTGGGCGGTCTGGCAGTTGCTTTGGCTTTACAGGACACCCTCTCCAATCTTTTCGCAGGATTTCACATTATGGTCTCAAGGCAGATAAGAATAGGCGATTATATAAGGTTAGAATCGCAGGAAGAGGGCTATGTTGCCGATATAAACTGGCGGACAACTAAAATTAAGATGTTGCCTAACAATGTGGTTTTAGTGCCAAATGAAAAATTGACCAAGGCAATAATTACCAATTATTATTTACCGGATAAAGAATTAGCGGTCCTGGTAAATTTAGGGGTTCATTATAATAGCGATTTAAAGAAGGTGGAAAGAGTTACTTGTGAAGTAGCCAGGGAGGTAATGAAAGAGGTTACTGGCGGTGTCCCAGGGTTTGAGCCCTTTATCCGCTATCATACCTTTGCCGATTTCAGTATTAATTTTACCGTAATCTTAAGAGCAAAAGAGTTTGTGGACCAGTATCTGATTAAGCATGAATTTGTGAAAAGACTCCATGAACGCTATGCAAAAGAAGGCATAATCATACCCTATCCGATAAGGGCAATAAACTACGAACAGGAAAAAGTTAAACAGTAATTGGCCATCGATATGAGATATCTTTTTGGCAGATGGGATGAGATAGAGAGAAAACTCAAGGAAAAACATACCTTCTTATTTTTGGATTTTGATGGGACGTTAGTGCCTATTGCAACCGCACCAGATAAAGCAATTCTCTCAAAAGAAACAGAGGAGGTGCTGAAAAAAATATCAGAAAATTCTAAGCACAAATTAGCCATAATAAGCGGCAGGGCACTAAAGGATATAAAAAATATGGTTGGTCTAAGAAAAATTATCTATGTTGGTAACCATGGTTTTGAGATTGAAGGACCAAAGATAAAATTTACAAGGCGTGTTTCATCTGAATATAAGGCAACTCTCGCAAAAATAAAAGAGAGGTTGTCCGAGAAACTTTCTAAGGTCAGGGGTTTCTTTATAGAAGATAAAGGACAGACCCTATCCGTTCATTATCGTTTAGTAAGCAAGGATAATATACCGTTTGTAGAGGTTGTATTTCATGAAACCGTTATTTTACACCGCGTCAAAGACAGGATAAAAATTAAACCCGGCAAGATGGTTTTTGAAATAAGCCCTCCTGTTGAATGGGATAAGGGTAAGGTTGCGCTGTGGCTTTTGGCAAGACAAAAATTCATTTTAAAAAATAAAGGGATATTTCCTGTTTATATAGGTGATGATGTAACAGATGAAGATGCATTTAAGGTATTAAGGAATAAGGGGCTGACTGTATTTGTTGGTAAACCTAAGATTTCTTATGCAGCATATTATTTAAAAGATACAAAAGAAGTAATAAAATTTTTAAAAATTTTAAGCAATCTAAATGGACAAAATAATTAAGGCTAAGGAACCATTCAGATTTTGCACAAGACTGCATCTATCTGAATTAACAGGTTTAAGAGCAATAACCTTAGGGCAGCTCTTAAAGCTTATTAAAAAGGTTCCTGGTTCTTGTATATATCATCATACCCACAGGTTTTTGCAGCAGCATCAGTATCTTTCTCCTGAGCCGCCCAATGACTTTGCTTACTGGGTGAGCGAGGCACTTGGAGAGGATAAATTAGGCGAACGCCTTGCCAGCATTGATACTATCCAATTTACAACAATTCGTGCCTTAAGAAATAAAATTATTCAGACCATCGAGGAGTATTTAAAAGAAAAGCCATTATCAAGAATAAAATTTACAAGCGAGGATGAGGCATTTCATTTCGTTAAGTCAATAAGCTTTGTATTGCCCACCCGTTATATAGCAACGGATATTTTTGAGTTCACCGATATTTTAAAGAAAATTACAATTGATTCTATATATTTCCATATATTTGAATCCCGTCTGAGGCTTGAAAAAGGGACCAACGATTTTTCAAACTGGCTTGAGGATTCATTAGAAGAAAAGCAGCTGGCGGCTGAGATTTCCAATCTTGACCCCTATACACATACAATGGAAGATTTAAGAATGACAATAGTAAACCTCATTGAGAAGAGGATATGAAGGGAAGACAAGTATGCCTAAATTAGAGGATTATATTTCCATAGTCGGTCAATCAATAATCGATGATTTAAAACTTCTTTCGGAGAAGTTAAAAGGCAGAATCATCCAGAATATAAACTCCACCAGCGTAGGTGGAGGGGTTGCCGAGATTTTAAATAGGAGCGTGCCTTTATTAAGAGAATTGGGTATTGATGCTAAGTGGGAGGTTATAAAAGGCGGAGAGAGCTTCTTTAAAGTGACAAAAAAATTTCATAACGCCCTTCATGGAAGAGAAGAAGAAATCACCTTTAAGGATTTTAATATATTTATGGAAACAAGTCAGAGAAATATTGAGGATATGAAACTCTATGGAGATGTTATCTTTGTCCATGACCCACAGCCAATTGCTTTAATAAGGAATAAATCTAAAATTCCAAATTCAAAATGGCTCTGGAGATGCCATATTGATGTATCAAATCCTAATATGAGGGTATGGAATTTTTTAAAAGAATTTATAGTTCAATACGAAGCCTCTGTATTCTCAAGCCCTAATTTTGCTCAGAGGCTTCCTATAAGGCAATTTCTTATTTCACCCTCTATAGACCCCTTAAGCGATAAAAACAGGGAGTTGCCCCAAGAGATAATAGATGAGGTATTAAAGAAATATGGAGTCTCTCAAGATAAGCCCATAATTACCCAGGTTTCTCGCTTTGATTATCTTAAAGACCCGGTAGGCGTTATAGAGGCTTACAGGCAGGTTAAAAAATATGTAAACTGTCAACTTATTTTGGCTGGTGGAACTGCAACTGATGACCCAGAATCTGAGGAGGTGTTAAATAGGGTTAAGGAGGCTAAAGGGAAGGACAGAGATATACATATTCTTCTTTTACCACCGGGAAGCGATATTGAAATAAACGCATTACAGCGAGCATCAACCGTAGTTATTCAAAAATCTATTAGAGAGGGCTTTGGTTTAACTGTTACAGAGGCGCTCTGGAAGGCAAAGCCAGTAGTGGCACAATCTGTAGGTGGCATACCCCTTCAGATAAAGCATAAATATTCTGGCTTACTCTGTCATTCAATAGACGGCGCCGCTTTCGCTATAAAACAGTTATTAAATAGCCCTGCGTATGCCAAGAAATTAGGAGAAAACGGCAGAGAACATATTCGCCAGAATTTTCTCTTAACACGCCACCTTAGGGATTATATGCTCCTTTTTCTTTCTATGTATCATAATGAGGATATAGTGTATTTATAGTGTCTTGTCTGTAAAATAAGAATTGTATGCTGCACAGATAATCGCAGATTAAAAGAGACAGATTGGCACAGACTTTAAAAGATAACGAGCAAGTAGAGAGAAATAATAAAATGTCCAATTACACAATGACTAATTCGTCATTTAAGCATTTCAACATTTATTCGTCATTCGGGCTTGGTCATTCGTCATTTTTAAATCTCGTTGCTCGTTTCTCGCTACTTTATTTCTTACATACGCCCATCTGGACTAAGAGTGTCATAACCTTATTTAATTGATTGAAGGAGCAATATGGAAGGGAGAGTTTGATATGAAGTTAAGTGGTTGGATATTTATGATAATTTCCTGGAGTTTTATCCTTGGGCTTGGAATCTTTTGCTTTAGCAGGATATTTAAAAAGGGAAAAGATTTGAATAAACGAAGGAAGGACAAAAAGAGCGAAGAATAATTAAAATTTAAAAATTTTTCTTGCAATTTTTTAATTTTTGCGATAAAAATTTACCTAAAGTTC
>VGKN01000107.1 GCA_016867055.1 Candidatus Omnitrophota bacterium | reverse complement strand
CTCCTTACTTGTTCAAAAAAATGGTGCGGAAGGAGGGATTTGAACCCTCAAGGGTTACCCCATACGCTCCTGAAGCGTACGCGTATGCCAGTTCCGCCACTTCCGCTTGGCAATTAGTATACTATTCTTCAATTTTACTGTCAAATCCATCCTTTTAAAAAAAACAAGATTAAGGTTTAGGTTGAGGTTAAGAATTATTTTCTCAACCTTAGCCTCAGCCTTGTCCTTGCATTTTTCTTTTATCTGTGTTATATTGCACTCAGATGCAAGACATAACCATAGCTACAAACAGAGAGGCAAGGCATTACTATAGTGTTGTAGATACGTATGAGACAGGTATTGAGTTAAAGGGGAGTGAGGTAAAATCCTTAAGGGAGCATAAGGCAAATCTCAAGGATAGCTTTGCGAGAGTAGAGAGCGGAGAGGTATTCTTATATAATGCCCACATATCGCCTTATGAAAAGGCAGGAAGGTTTAATCCTGACTCCAAGAGGATACGCAAATTACTATTACATAGAAGTCAGATAAATAGACTTGCGCTCATATGCAGCCAAAAGGGTTTTAGCCTCATACCTCTTAGGCTCTATTTTAAAAAGGGTTTGGTTAAGCTTGAGCTTGCCGTGTGCAAGGGCAAACGCCTGTATGACAGGCGTGAAGAGATAAAAAAGGAGATTGTAGAAAGAGAGATAAGCAGAGAGATAAAGGAAAGGGGGCGAAAGGTTTCGACTTAGGTAAGCCGATAGGAGTGGCATGCCGAGGGAGTCGGGTGGCCTCGTCCCTCGACGCTGCTCGGGACCTTTTAAGGACCCTGAGCGTAGTCGAAGGGTAAAAACCCGGCAAAAAACAAACGCTGAAAACAGTAATGTTCCAGCTACAGTGGATGAGCTTCTTTCGGAAATAGGAATGGGTATTGCCCATCCTGTTTTTCCGAGCGGAGTTCTCCCGCTGTCAAGCGCGGTTATTAAATAACCGCCCATCAGCTGCTCCTGCCTGTGGGAGCGGATTTGATGTCGCAAGCAGGCTGGTCCCTGATTTTATCCTTTGAATGAGGGGACGAGAACTCTAAAAGGATAGCTTGGTAGGGATCCCTCCTATTGGAGCTATACCTTGCGAAAACTTAAAAGGTAGGATAAGCATGTAGAGGCTCTTATCAAGGATGCTTAAGGACGCGAGTTCAATTCTCGCCGCCTCCACCAATTCGCCTATAGCAAATTGCAAATAGGTTTAAAGAGAGAAAAATTAAGGTTGTCGTGAAACTGCTAAGAACATTTTTTTATTTCCATTTGCCATTTGCAATTTTGCTATTTGCTATTTCTGGCTGCGCTACTACCCCTCTAGTTCCAAGCGCAGGCTATCTACCCCACTTTAATGTAATAGAACTCGGCAATCTCAAATTTGTATCTGTTAATGAGTTATGTGCGAGATTAGACCTTACCTATCGTTGGGATAGTTTTTCAAAAAGACTTATTTTAAACCGTGGAAAAGAAAATATAGTTGTGGCCGTGGGAAGTTCTTATGCTTTAGTAAATGATAAAATTGAAGACATAAAATATCCCATTAGACTCTCAGACGGTATGGTGGTTATACCATATGAGTTTGCCCAAAAATTGGGTTATATGTTTCAGGAATCTTTAAAGGAGGTTTCTATAATTCCTAAAAAAGAATTTCTCTTTGGGATAAATACAGTTATCCTTGACCCAGGTCATGGAGGGAAAGACCCCGGCGCTATAGGAAAGACAGGACTGAAGGAGAAGGATGTGGTTTTGGATATTGCAAAGGATTTAAAGGACATACTTTCCTCTAAAGGACTTAATGTAGTTATAACAAGAGGGTCTGATGAATTTATATCTCTTCCTGAAAGGGTAAAAATCGCAAACGATAACAAAGGCGACCTTTTTGTTAGTATTCATACAAATGCCTCCAGAGCAAAAATGGCAAGGGGTTTGGAGGTATACTACCTTTCAGAGGTGGCGGAATATGACAATGAGGTTAAAGAGGATATGAATTGGAATTCTTATAACTCTACTAAAGATAATTCTATGAGCCCTTCTTCCTATCTTGATGAAATCCTGCAGGAACTTATGCTCACTGTAAACAGATATGACTCAATCAAATTGGCAAATAATGTTGCAGATTCCATAGCCGAAAAACTTTTTATACGAAATAGAGGGATTAAGCGCGCAAAGTTCTTTGTTTTAAAAGGAGCCAAGATGCCTGCCATTTTAATAGAAATAGGTTTTATTACTAATAGGTTTGAAGAGAAGAATCTAAAAAATAGTTACTACCGCAGGATGATAGTTGAGGCCATAGCCGAAGGTATAACAGAATTCAGAGAGAGATATAAAGAAGTTAGTATTAATTAAAAATGGATAATCAAAAAAAAGCTATCGGCGTTTTTGATTCTGGCGTGGGTGGGCTTACAGTTGTAAGAGAGATTATGAAACAGTTGCCCAAGGAGGATATTATTTATTTCGGCGATACCGCACGCGTGCCTTATGGAACAAAATCCAAAGACACCATCATAAAATTTTCCATAGAAAATGTGAGGTTCCTTCTGAAATTTGATGTCAAAGTTATAGTTGTGGCATGCAACACTGCATCCAGCATAAGCCTGCCGAGCCTTAGATTCCACTTTAACGTGCCGATAATAGGGGTTATCAGACCCGGCGCAAGAGAGGCCGTAAGGGTTACAAAGAATAAACGCGTGGGAGTTATCGGGACAAAAACCACTATCGCAAGCAGGGCCTATGAAGATGAGATAAAATACCACGACAAGACCATAAGGATTATGAGTAAAGCCTGTCCATTGTTTGTCCCTCTCGCGGAGGAGGGCTGGATAAGGAAAAAGATAACAAGAGAAATAGCCAAAACGTATCTTACTCCTATAAAAAAACAAAAGGTAGATACTCTTATTTTAGGCTGCACCCATTATCCGCTTTTAAAAGGCGTTATAAAACAAATTATGGGAGATGGTATAAACTTAGTTGACTCCGCACATCAGACCGCAAGGGAAGTTAGTAGATTGTTTTTAGAAAAGGGCTTGCTGAATACCTCGGCTGGAAGACCCAGGTATGAGTTTTATGTAAGCGATGAGCCGGAGAACTTTATAAACATAGGGAAAAAATTCCTCGGAAAAAGTTTAAAACACGTAGAAAGAGTAAAGGAAGATGTTTGAGGTATCTGTAAAAGGCGATTTTAGCGCGGCGCATTTCTTAAGGGATTATCATGGAAAATGCGAAAAACTACACGGCCATAACTGGAAAGTGGAGGTATGTGTTTCAGGCAGAACGTTGGATAAGTGTGGGATGGTCATAGATTTTAAAGAACTTAAGGATAAACTTAATAGGATACTTTGCGAATTTGACCATTCCTTTTTAAACGAGATTTCGTATTTTAAGAAGATAAATCCCACCTCAGAAAACATAGCAGAGTATATCTATAAGAAACTTGACAAACAAATCTCAAATAAAAACCTGAAGGTAAAAAAGGTCTCTGTATGGGAGTCTGAGAAATCCTACGCTACCTTCCTTCCATGAAAAAGGCGGTTGTTTTACTTTCAGGAGGAATTGACTCCTCTACCACGCTATTTTTTGCGAAGAAAAAAGGATATACCTGCCACTGCCTGATATTTGACTACGGCCAAAGGCACCGCAAGGAGGTTGACGCTGCCAAAAAAATAGCGCAAATAACAAATAGCAAATCGCAAATTTTAAAAATCGCCTTGCCCTGGAAAGGCTCAAGCCTCCTGGATAAAAGACAGTCAACAGTCAACAGTCAACAGTCAACAGGTATTCCCTCTACGTATGTTCCAGCACGAAACACTATATTTTTAAGTTATGCCATTTCATTTGCTGAAGCGACTGGTTCAGATAACATATTTATTGGAGCAAATGCCATTGATTATTCAGGCTATCCAGACTGCAGGCCTATGTATTTTGAGATATTTAATAGATTAATAAAAGTTGGGACAAAATCAGGGGTAGAAAAAAAAATTATAGTTATCAAAACACCCCTTATAGATATGACAAAGGCACAGATTATAAAACTTGGAGCAAGGCTCGGAGTGCCATATGAGCTTACATGGTCATGCTATAAGGGCGGGAAGATTCCTTGTATGAAATGCGATTCCTGTAGGTTTAGAAAAAAGGGATTTGATGAAGCGAAAATAGAAGACCCCCTATTTAGTTTCAGAGGACAGAGATCAGAAAACTGATGACAGAAAAATCTAACATCTGACTTCTGTCATCTGTATATTTACATTTAACTTAATAAATACAACATATGTCAAAAAATAAACCAAAGGCGCATATACTTGAAATATTCTCATCTATTCAGGGCGAAGGCCCATATGTCGGCATAAAGCAGATTTTTATCAGGTTCAGGGGATGCAATTTAAGATGTAGTTTCTGCGATACCGATTCATTTGGAAAGTCAGAGGGTTTTTCAGTTGATGAAATTTTAGGAAAACTTTCAACCTTAAAAAAAGAAAACCCAAATATCCACTTTATCTCTCTTACCGGCGGAGAGCCACTTTTACACAGCAGATTTCTTGGAAAATTATTACCAAAACTTAAAAAGATGAATTTTAAAATATTCCTTGAAACAAACGGCACGCTCCCTGAAAAACTGATGGAGATTATTAATTTTGTTGATATAATATCTATGGATATAAAACTTCCTAGCACAACAGGAAAAACCCCTTTTTGGGGCGAGCACAAGAGATTTTTAAAAATCGCCTTAAAAAAAGAGGTCTATATAAAGACACTAATAAGTTCTACAACCAAAGAAGAAGAATTCCTTAGGTCAGTAAATCTTGTAAGGGATATTGATAAAGATATTCCTTTTGTAATTCAGCCTGTAAGCGCTAAGAACGGCATAAAGCCGCCACTTGCGGAAAAACTTTTAAAATTTCAGACCCTTGCCAGCAGGAATTTAAAAGAGGTAAGGATAATTCCACAAATCCATAAAATCTTGGGGGTAAAATGAGAAAATCATATGAGGGGCTTCAAGAGAGTATAAGGAAACTTAAAACACCTGAAATTGAAGTCTGGCAGAATAAATACCCGGATAAAAACTACACCATAAACCTTGAAGTTCCCGAATTTACCTGCATATGTCCCAAGACAGGACTGCCAGATTTTGCTACCATAAAAATAGAGTATATCCCTCATAAGTTTTGTATAGAACTAAAATCTTTTAAGGAATATATTGTATTTTACAGAAATGTGGGAATTTTTCACGAGCATGTGGTAAATAAGATTTTAGAGGATTTTGTAAAAGCGTGTTCTCCGAGGTTCGTTTCTATAACAGGCGAGTTTAATGTAAGAGGTGGGATTAAAACCACTGTTAAGGCAGAATATAGAAAGAAATCCTAAATGCGAATAATAAAAAGAACTGACATTAAAAAAACTATTATACGGGCGCTTATAAAAGCAAACATTGTTTTAAGAATAGATGTTCTATCTTCTTTAAAAAGTGCTTTAAGGAAAGAGAGGAATAAACGTGCAGACTATATCCTAAAATCCATAATAGAGAACGCCCGCATAGCAAAAAAGGGAAATCTTCCCATATGCCAGGATACCGGAATGCCGGTGGTATTTCTTGAGGTTGGCCAGAATGTTAAAATCGTAGGTGGCAATTTAGAAGATATTATAAATGAAGCTATCGCCGAAGGGACAAAGAAGGGTTTTTTAAGAAAATCAATAGTTGAGCCCCTTTTCAACCGAAGATACGTTAAAACCAAACTCTGCATTATCCATACAAGAATAGTAAAGGGTAGCAGATTAAAAATCACAGTTCTTCCAAAGGGTTTTGGCTGCGAGAATAAGACTACTCTTAAGATGTTTAAACCCACAGCAGATTTATCCAAGATAGAGGATTTTAT
>VGKN01000106.1 GCA_016867055.1 Candidatus Omnitrophota bacterium | reverse complement strand
TTCCGAACTTCTTAATGTTGCAAAGACTTCAACCGATAAGGGCGTCTTGGAGGTATTTCTTAAGAGAATGGAAGAGCCCTATTTTAAGTTTTACTATCAAGATAGAACCCGCCTTGTCATTGCCTTAATGAATAATCCTTTCTTTATTAAGGAAGAAAATCTTATCCTTCGTTTGATACCGCATATTCTTATAGAAATGTATAGCCATTATTCAATAAATGAAGGAGATTTGCCAGAATACGTTAGAGATAAAATCAGAGATTATCTTATCAAAAAGATTGACCAGGCTCAGCCTCTTAACGAAGAGGAGCTTATGGCTTTTGCTGATTTTATAGATAAATCTTTAGCCCAGCGTGTGCTTTCAGGTTATGTTAAAGACCCCTATTCAGAAAAAAGAAAAATCGCAATAAAGGGCATTATTAGCCTTCAGAGGACCTCGGGTGTTGAGTCTAGCGAGGCAACACAATCTTTAAAGGACCAACTCCTCGCTGAGAAAGAAATGCCTCTTTTATGGGAAATGCTTACAGGGCTTGCCTCTTTGGGTTTGCTTGACAATACCCTGATGGAGCAGTTTTTAAGAAGGTGGGGGTATCAGTATCTATTGAATATTATTGATTCAAACACATTATTTAAAAGAGATTATCAAAAGGCGTTAGATATCCTTAGGGCGCTGTCTCCATTACAACTGCGCTGTTTTAATCGCACCCTGGTATTTACGCTGATTCAGTCAATTAAGAATGAAAAGTCCGGGAGTTTGGTTTTGAACAGGCCAAAATGGAAGGATATTATGCTGTTAATGAAGGATAAAGCATTGATTAATTCAGAGGAATGGGATTATATGGAGCGCATCATTGAATTAGAACCCTCAAGGGATATGCTTGATTTATTCATTCCTGAAAATTTCTACAGAGAGCCTGCTATTCCCTTTCCTGATGAGCCGCCCGCTGTAAGGGATATAACCCTTAGCGTTGGTTCTGGTGTAGAAATTAAAACCACTGCCATTACTGGAATCCTTGGCGGGGTGAAATATAGCTGGTCTGAAAAGGGCTTATATATTGTTGAGGATAGCCTTATTTCTAAACCGCGCAGAACAAAAGATAAAACCTTCTTAATACAAATAAAGAACTTAGTAGAATCAGAGATACAAAGACTTGCCCAACAGGGTAGTCCTTCTAAGGCGCAATGGCTTAGAAATACATACCTGCGTTTAAGCCAAAATGCAAAAAGAATCATCCTGGGCAATGAATTTGAAGTCGGAGAAAAGGTCAAGATATGTTTAAAGGACGAAACCACAGTATACGCTAAGATAGTTGATGTTACGGAGTTTGAGCTTGTAATAGCGGGTTTAGATTCTGATTTGTCGGATAAACAAGAGATAGAGAAGATAGATTTTACTAATATCAAATCCATAGCCAACTTAGATGCCTTCCTAACCGAGCGCAGTCGCTTAAGCCAAATTAAAAAATCCCTTGAGGACTTATTTAGAAGATATGTCAAGCTTGACCTTAAGAGGATATTTATATTTATCGGCTATGCCGTTATAACCAGCGCAATTGCTTTTGGTATATCCTCACTTATATATGCCGTAGCCCCTTTTATAATTGAGACATATAAATTGAGCCCATTCTTAATCTATACAGCGCTTCCGGTCTTTGCCACAGTTATTGTGTATTTAATCACCGCGCTTAGCCTTTACCATAGCGGTTATTTTAGAAAACCTGAAAAAACTAAGGAGTTAGAGATTGGCTATCCTGCCTCAGGCAGGTTGTTTAATCAGGCTGTCAGTTTAATGAGGGATGTTTCGTTTAAGGGAGGAAGCGAAATCTTTCAGTTCTTTAATAGGTTATATACCTTGGGAAACATACGGCTTGTAAAGGGCCTTCCGGCAAACGCCCTGACTATAAAGGTTGAAAATAAGAAATTTGTAATATGTTTTGATGCGGATGTATTTAAGCATTACAGTCAGATAGTAAAACTCTGGAATAAAAATGACCGAAAGATAAGAAAACGCCTCTCAAATATAGGCTCAGAAAAAGAACTTACAGGCATTATAGCAACAATGATTGCCTTGGATAATATCCACGAGGCAGTTGAGGTCTATTTAGAGTCCTCTATTGGGCGATGGCAGAGGGGGTACAGGGATATAGAGCTTAAGGATACTGAGGCAGCAGCGTTATTTTTTGAGGCGATGGCCTTTAATCGATTATTCTATAAATTGGTAGAGCAAGACTTAGCCGTTGCCAAGACAGATGAAGATAGAAAGAAAGTGGTTCAAGCATGGGAGGCAAGATTTATCCAGGTAGCCGAGGAGATGGACAAGATGGCGTTATCCCTTAGCCATAGGGGAAGCGAGCATCAAAGCAATGCCCTGGTTATGAAATTCTTGCTTAAGTTTGTATCGGCGGATGAGACCTTTACAGATGAGACTATCTATAAGATGTTACTTGGCACAAAGCACCGCGAGCAGTTTGGAAGGATAACAATATTGGGAGAGTTAGCCAGATTTATTGAGGGCTTTCCAAGCTTAAAGGGTGAGTTTCACTCAAAGAGGGTTAAAAAATACGTAGACGAGCTCTTTAGGCCGCGCGATGTAGCGCAAAAGATAAAGGGATTAAAAAAAGCAAAACTAAGACTTCACCTTGAAACCCTGCATACCTCACTACGGGGCTTGCGATACGGCGGATATGAATTTCAAGAAGGCGAGACAACGGATTATCTTTTAAGAGAACTCAAATACCAAGAGGCATTATACGAGTGCCTTAACTTTGACTTTTGGTCAGAGAGATTTCAAAAGGGTTGGCTTTACCCCATTAAGTCATTGGCTTATAAAATCTGGTATACCATTAAGATAGGCGAGCTTTCAGATGCCAAAAGTAAGACAAGGCATAGGATTTACTCTCTAAGAACCAAACTTACGCAGTCAAATGTCATTTTAGAAAAAAGGATAAGAGAACCTGCTTGGGTTAACAAGATAGAGGAATTATTGACTATACAGCCGCCTAACATTACCCAGGCAACAGGTAAGGTGACATGGTCGGGCTTTAGGGTTTTGATGGGCTTAATCCTATTAATTCTGTTAGCATTTGCTAACATACGCACAGTCCAGAATTTAACAAGAAGATTAGATGTTCAGAAAGAGCATGCAGCTACCTACATAGCCCAGCCTACAGGAGTCGGCGCTGACCTTGCAGGTTTTAATGGTAACGAGGGCTGGTATTATGTATTAAATGCTACAACTGAAAACCTTTCTACAACACACGAAAAGAAAACGCGTACAGAACCCAAAGTTACCATTGATGAGGATGGTAATATAGAGATTGAATATGAGGATGTATTTGATGGTTTTTGTGCCTACCCTTCCCAGCCATTAAAGACAACCAGTGATTTGCTAAGATTTGCAGAAGCTCTTGATAAACTTTCACAAGAACTCGCCGAGAGGCTTGCTGAAGCTAAAATGGTTGAAATAAGAGATACCTCTGGCAAAGCCATCCCCGCAGATGAGTTCGTCAGGGCTCTTAAAGCCAAGGCGGTTGAGGTTAGAAACTTAGCCGAGGCGGTTAGCGAAGGGAGGATGGAGATAATAATTGATGATACAAATAAAAATAAATATGTTGATGCTAGAAAGAGTCTCTTTGGTGGTTATGAAGTCAAAGAGAGGTTAATTATTAGAGGAGACAGAATTAACCCAGAAGGTATAAGCATACAAAACAGAGAACCATTTGAGATTGTCTATAACCCTGCTCCTCTATTTAGAGGCGATATCTATCCGTATGATGATGTTATGCCATTTGAAGAAGAAGATAGGAGAATACGAGCTCTAAGGGATTGGGTATCAGGGACATGGCAAATTCTAAACGAGAACGTGCCCTTAGAAATCCGTCAGGCATTGGAAAGGTCAAGGCAAAATTTAAATATTGCCTGGGCATTGCTACTGGGCTCAGTCATTAGCAGCATTATCGGGATTTATGCGGTCTTTAGCACTCAGGTTATGAACCTCTTAGGAGATGTAAGAGAATTTCTTGATGATTTGGCTTTACTAAAACGCGCCCTTAAAACAGGTATTTCAAGATTGAGAAATTCACACGGCAAAATAAAACTCCAAGGCGTTAAGACATCAGCCGCCCTCTCGTGGATAAATCTCGGAGTAGCTCTATTAGTTGGAGTAATCTGGCTTATGCTGCCAGGTAATCTCAACCTGCCCAATCTGGTTATAGCGGGCTTTATCTATTTTATCTCATTCTTGATACATGAATATGCCCATAAGAGAGACTCTGGGCTATCCTGGGCTAAGTTTGGGATAATCCCAGGTGGTCTTTTAAAGGGCGGTATAGGCTTTCCTGATGCAAAGGGATTAGCCGGCATAAAGGCAAGTTTCATACTTACCATTATATTCATAATTACCTTCCTGGTCTTATATCGTTTCCTACCACAATACTCTCCCTACCTTATCCCTGCGATTTTGATTAATCTTATCTTTGCCTCGTCAGTAATGGATTGGAGGGATGTGTTAAGCAAAATATTTCTAAATAAATCAGCACAATTAAATTCTAACAAGAGATTAATAGGCTCTCTGGTTATACTCATAGCAGGTTTAACAGCTATGTTAGGTTTAGTTTACTTATTTGATGTTTCGGGCGTAATGGGGTTTGATTTTAGGGTTTTAACAGAGGGTATGGAATTGGCACTGTCTGGAAATAACCCATATATTAATCCTGCGTACGTAACACCTCCTACGATGATTTTTGTTATGTGTTGGGCTAGGTTTTTTGACCTAACGACAGCGTTTTGGTTGTGGACATTTATTAATATTGCTTGTTTGGCTATTAGTTTATATATGATTGCACATAGGTTGTTACCGCATTTGGATAAGGCCGGTTGGTTATCAATTTTTGGGATTCTATTATTTAATTTCTTCCCAAATATCTCAATGGTTATAGTTGGCCAGGTAGGGGGTATTATTACCCTCTTAATGACTTTAGCTATTTTTACTACTGATGAGTTGATCAGTGGAAAATCTCGCAGGCCAACTTTATCTCTATTGATTGGCTCTGGCGCCTTGGCCTTAGCGATATGTATGAAGATTTATCCTGTGGTTATGCTGGGTATTTTATTTATGGTTTGGTTATTGCATCATAAGACGCAAGCAGGAAAGGTAGCCTTTAACATGGTGATTTGGACGGGGTTAAGCTCAATTTTAATATTTGGTTTAACGATATTGCTTCTAGGGGATTGGGGTTACTTTCCGCAATGGATTGAGCATATGCGCATAAATTTCTTTAACTACCAGAATAACAATTTAGCACCAGCAACATTGCTTAGCGTATTTAGAGGTTTAGAAATCTGGTTTAATGATATTGGTTACTCTAAGGGTTTGATAATGATTACCCGTATATTATTGCCTATAGGATGGGTTACAGCTATGGGGGCTATTGTGCAAAGGATACGTCTTTTTACCGCCAAACGTTGGTTATGGGCGATGAGTTTTGCGATTAGCCTTGCTCCTACATTATTTCCCCACTGGGAATCCCATTATAATACGATTATGATTTTGCCCATTATTCAAGCCTTTAAAGATATTAGAGAGGTTAAGCACACAACATATCGCTATTTATTATATGGCCTTCTATGTCTTGCGTTTCTACTCTTTATTTCAGGGAGACCACCTAAAGAGCTATATGAATTTTTGCCATGGTTAGAGCCTCTAGTAGGAAGCCCCACTCATCCACGGCTATTGCTTTTGGTAACGGGATATTCAGGAAGTTTACTTTTGGCATTGACTATGTGGCTAACTAAGTCATGGACAGACAAAGCTGTAAATGGTTCCCCTAATGCTACCGCTACACCAGTGTCACCAACCTCAACAATGCAAAACAAAACCGCCTTATTTTTCTCCAAGTTATGGCATCAG
>VGKN01000105.1 GCA_016867055.1 Candidatus Omnitrophota bacterium | reverse complement strand
AACTAAGCCGTAAGGCTTGCGCCTCTTCTGCCTTTTTGAAACGGCTTGCAAATATAAATCCGCATCGGGATCAACTATACTATAGCAAGCTCCGTGGTTAATACACTCTTTGGAAACCGCTATTTTCCCGTTTTCCAAGAACAATTGAGCGTCTATCTCATCTAAACAGACAGGACAAAGGCTCTTTGTGTTTTTCAAAAATTGTTTATTCACTTTTATTTTCTCTAGGTATAGAAGCTATAATACACGCTCCGATAAATCCAACGACTGTTCCTATAACCACGCCGAATATCGCACCGGTCATTAATGCGCCTCCACCACTTCCAAATAATCCATGTTTCTGCTGAATAAAAAGGCTTGGTACATGAACGGAAACTCCAGATATTAACCCAGCTAATGTACCGTAAAATGTTCCGATGATAATTCTTAACAAAGTGGAATGACTTCCAATCTTTAAAGCAAAATGAACATAGTAATATCCAACCAAAAGACCGCTAATAATACCCACAATGGCTCCTGCCGGCCCTCCAAATAGCCCAAAGAAACCTCCGATAGCTGCCGAGATAACAGCAATAACCCATTTTAAAACATTATGTCCTTTGTTCATTCTCATCCCTCCTTGAATCCGAGTTTAGAAAACAGCTTTGGTATGGGTCTTTTGTCTAACCGAGACAAAAGATATTCTATTTTTTCTTTATCCCTTATAGGGAATTTATCGATCCCAGCCTCTTTAAAATATTTAGAAATAGAAGAAATAATACAGCCATTTGATGGTTTGGGAAAATAGCTATTCATCCTTTGATATACTTTACTGAAAGATTCATCGAGGAGATTACCAAACGACAACGGAGAAAAATCACAAGGAAAGACATCCCCACGTGCATTAATGTAAATATGCGTCCTTCCTGCATTACATCCGTAATTGTCCGCAGAATTAATATGTGCTAAAGCCATGATCTTCGGCAATGCTTTATCTTTATTTACAGTATATTGTACATGTCTTATCTGTTTTCTATCTTCCTCTGTAAAATTCTCAAAATTACCATTCAATAGCTTACCGCATGGTTTCGGCTCTAATATTCGTATTTCATGGGCTCCGAGACCTGCTACATAGCGCACAAATTCATAGATTTTATCGGAATAAAGCATATCTTTAGTAATTACCGTTGATATGGCTGTGTAAATTCCGGCTTGTAGAGAGTTTTTGATAGCTGAGATAGCGTCGCCGAAAGCAGTCTCAGAATTCCTCTTCTCATTATGTTCTTCTTTTATATGACTATCAAGGCTCACTACAATTGCAGTAAGACCAGATTCTTTTAGTCTCTTTGCCCGAGCTTCGTCTATCGTATGCCCTGTTGTAAATAAAATAGAAAAAGAGCGATTGTCAATACTGCCAATCATATCTTCCAAGTCTTTTCTTAACGCTGGCTCGCCTCCTGTAAAACCAATACATGAAACACCAGAATCTTGAAGTTCTCCTATAATTCGTGATAAGTCTTCGTATGTTAAATCATTTGCTGCCTCATCAGTGGCGTTGCTACAATGCCAGCAATCCAAATGACATCTATCAGTAACAGATAAATATACAGAAAAAGGGCTCATTATGCCTTTAGATAATTTGCCAAAACATTTTAAAGCTGTTCTGTAACTCGTAGACGGAAAAGGGGTATAAATTGTATTAATGAATACTTTGTTGTTGTGCAAGCTGAATTTCTCAAAACTCATCTGTTTTATCATAAATAATACAAAGCCTAATGGGAGACCTAAGATCTCCTTATTTAGACCCTTAAGCAAATAGATGTACTTTTTTCCACCCGTAATCTGTTCCATATGAAATGAATTGCTTACTTTACTAAAATTATGTCCACAAGCGATGAAACCGTAATTGCCCTCACATAAAAAAGCAACCCTTTTGAAAGTATCAGCTCCTTAAAAAACATACTTCCTACAAATAAAGGCAATGATAGCAATGCGCCAATGAGATAGACCTTGCCACACATCCCGTAATAAAATGGGACAAATGCTATGGGCGTGGCCAACAAGGCAATTAGTATCGCAAGCCTTCGCGTCCTCTTAGAGCCAATCTTAATCGGAATGGTACTGCCCCCTCCTGCTTTATCCCCCTTTATATCCAAAATGTCTTCCGCTAACTCATAAGCTAATATCATAAAAAATAGCCATATGGGAAAGATAAAAAGCGAATCTCTTCTTAAAGAAGATATCCCGCCGGATGTGATTGCAAACGATAAGGGATAAATAGAAACAACAAGTAACGAAACAACCGCACTTTTCAAATAAAATAGTTTTTTTGAGAAGAGGTTATACAACACCAAAACTATTAAATCTGCGGTTATTATTAAGAAAAACCAAAGGTTAACCAATAAAGCGGATAAGAGACCAATGAGGAAAAATGCTACAAAAAGCAGTTTGACATTCTTTTCTGCGAGTACCTTAGATACCATCGCTTTCCACGGCTTATTCACTAAATCATACTTTAGGTCAGAGTAATCATTCATAAGATAACCGGCGCTAACAATAAAAAAAAGGGAAACTAAACCCCATATTAAGTTAGATAAATTGGGCGCATCCTGCAACAATTTAACTGAACCTAAGGTATATATCGAAATAGTAAATACCCCCAGAAGAATAGATAATATCTTTCCTAATCTAAAGGTCTTTAGCAGGTTAACCATATTCTATTAAATTATTTCTTTACTAAACAACGGCTTCTAATCTTTCCGAATTGATTCATTATCTCCATTTTTTCAGAAACTGACTTTGCGCGTTTAAGATCTCTCATTATAAGCTTATACATCGCTACAGCATCTTTTGCTGAGAGTGCCATGCGTGAAACCGGCAGCCCTTCTAATCCGTTAAAAACGAGCCATTCATTATCTACGCGCACAACAGACAACTCATTTTTGACTACTTTTCCCTGATATTCATATTTCTTTTCGTTTAGCAGTGTCACGTGCATCAGGCCTTCGAGTTTCATAAATTTCCTTATCCAGCGACTTTGAATTTCAGGTATTCTATACGATGCTTCCCATGCCGGTTTAAATGTGCCGTTTACTATTAAAAACTCCTCTCTATCGTCAATTACGCCATCTTCAAAGAAACGCACCGTATTAAAAATGGCATCGTCAGATAACGGAATGACTAAAGTGGGTTCTTTAGAAGTATCAAGCCCTCGCTCAACTACCACATCATTGCCTTTGACATAAACAGTAAAACCGAGGTTTTCGTGCTCCGCAGCAATAATATACGCTACATCAAACATACCTTTTGCGTACTGTTTTGCCGCTTCAAGTTTGGCAGCCTTTTTTAATGTGTTTTCCAGTTCTAACTCCTGCGGCGTTAGATTATTTACCTTGCCTCGGCTGTAACGATGTCTAATCTCGACTTTCTTTATTCTCTCCCCGCATCCTGCAATAACAAAGATTAGACAAACAGCTAAAATCAACCACGAGCTTCTTTTAAACATACGCCACCCCCTTTTCGTGTAACTGCTTTTATTTTCACATCTTCCAATACATTATATACCATCAGCCCTTTTAAAAGAAAGTAGGAAATCTATTTGGCATGTTTTCCGAAGATACTGGTTCGGTCCAAGGGCCTAGGCAACGGCAGTCTTTCGTCAAATAACTGCCGAATAAAATTTTGTTTCCGGCTTTACACCCCCCTCCGCATAGATTTTTATAGGAACACTTCTCGCATTCCTCTGGTAAACTCATAAATTCACGAAATTCAGGGCAGTTGTATCTATTCGCAAAAATATCCCAGATATTCTGTTCTAAAACATTGCCAAGTCGAATATCATACATAAAAGGACATGGAGTAACAGTGCCGTCAGTTTTAATTGATATTACATAATATCCGCCAAGGCATACACGTCCACAGAAAGTAAGTATCCGTTTGATATATTCGAAGTGCTTTGGGCTGTAGTCATAAACGACTTTGCGTTTTATATCACTCCAGGGATGAGGCAAACTTAATAATGGATCGTCAGATTTTTGGGGAACATACTGATAAAAAAGAGGGGTTATTTTCAATTCCCTCCGGACATATTTGTGTATATTCTCAAAATCATTTATATTTTCCGAATGAAGTGCCGTAAATGTATAGGTCTTCACTCCTGCACTGATGAAGTTCTTAATGCCTGCAACTGTTTTATCCCAAGAGCCTTCCACTCCAGTAAAATCATCGTGTTTTTGCGGCTGATGAGAAATAAATGTAACCATGACTTTATCAAGGCCGGCATCTGCAAGCTCCCGCGTAAGTCTTTGCGTTACCAAAGTTCCATTTGTATAAAGGACAACTTCCTGAATACCTGTATTTGATTTTGCAAATCTTATTAGTTCGGCGATATCTTTTCTTAAAAGGGGCTCACCGCCTAATAAATCTAAACGTATCGGCACATTGCCGATTTGCTTAAGTATATGCAAAAGATTATCTAATGGCACCTCCTGGCCTTTGTTTTTGGCATAACACATCTTGCATTTAAGATTGCATGTATCAATAATATCTAGCTTAATTACATACGGATATCCGCCCACAAAGCGTTTTGAAAATCTCTGTATTGCTGATTGTAAACCTGAGCCCGGTGCTGCTCTGCCGAAAGTATTGAGTAAAATATCCTGGAAGGAAATCATTACTTTCGTTTTCCAGCGAGTCCTCGCACTAGCAAAACTAAGTTTATCATTCATTGTTTAGTTCCTACATAACGTATAAATCGAAATGTCAGCTTAATGCCACCATTTTGGTTAACTGTGTTCTCTATATTGCCAAAAACATAATCATAATATTTCTTTTTCAGCGCTTCTCGGAATCCGGCACAAGGACCCCCTCTCTTCATCCAAGAGATAAGCGATGCTCCGCTATCGAATGCCTGAACACAGGAATCTTCTAAAAGAGTATCTATCTTTAATCCAGCTTTCCTTGACATTTTCCTGAACGCCTTAACACCAGAAGGAAAATTTATAGGTGGAATGTATTTCAACATAAAAGGATTCCTAAGAATAATCTTAGTTACAATCTTCTGTAATTCTGAAAGGGATTCTTGTGTATTTACAATTATAGCTACACGACCACCTTTGGACAACACTCTCCCGATTTCTTTTAAAACATTGGCTGGCTCAGTATATCCAATCGCCCAGAAAGCTGTTATTAAGTCAGCAGAATTATCTCTCTGGCCGCGTAAAAAAGAAAGCATATCTTGCTTAACAAATTTAGTAATAGCTGAATTGCTTAATTTTCTCCTGGCAATCTCAAGCATAGGTTCAGAAACATCGCAGCCAACTACAGATCCGTCAGGTCGAACAAAACGCTCTATAATCTCAGTAGCATGTCCTGTGCCGCAACCTAAGTCTAAACAGTACATTCCAGGTTTTAGGTTTAACTCTTTAAGCATATCCTCTGTAAATTTACCCAGCAATTTTCTTGTCTCGACGATATCGTAAGTTTCAGCGCAACTGTCAAAATCTTTTGAATAAATATCTAAATTACTCCTTCTGCCCAATACCTTACTAATTGTAACTAAAACCCTTCTAATAAATTTCATTTGATTTCACCATAATCGTATTATATCACCAAAATTCAATGTAGCATATATTGTGCGGTGCAACGGAATTGTATGGCCTTCCTTTCTTTGGGGAAAGCAGGCTTTGAGCGCAGGCAACGGAAGCCCGAAGGGCTGAAGTCCGAGCACAAAGACTGCTTTGGGTGGGTGGGGTATTGCTACCCCGCCACGCATACAAGAAAGATTCGGCTTCCCAACCACCTGCTCATCTTCCCTGAAATTCTTCTGGCGGCTGGGGCGGACGAAACCGAGCAAAAACACCTTTTATAAATTTTTCGCCGCCGCCGATATAAAATAAGAAGGATTATTTAAGACCCCCGAACCAGAACAAAGTTCGGTTCGG
>VGKN01000104.1 GCA_016867055.1 Candidatus Omnitrophota bacterium | reverse complement strand
GGGTTCACCCCCCACTCTCTGAGTGGGCGAGTCGGTTGTTTTAAGTTTGGGATATGCCTTTTCTAATTCAATGAGTTCCTTCATAAGTTTGTCATATTCATAATCAGAAATCTCAGGTTTATTTTCCACATAGTACTTGTAATCATGCTGTCTTATGATTTCTCTTAATTTTTCAATTTTATTTTTAACTTGCGAATGCATATCTTCTCCCATGAACCCCGCTCCACGCCTTTATGGTTCGACTTCGCTCACCATACCGAGCCTGTTGAGTTACAGGCGTGGCTTCGGGGAAGAACCCTTCGGGATAACATCCTCATTCCTCCCCGCCTTGACAGGCGGGGTTTCCTCGTGGTGCGGGGTGAATTGGACCCCCCTTCTTGCTTTCGCAAGAAAGCAGGGGGGGTAAATTCAGACACACAACTTATGTTCACTTCGTTCCATAAGTTGTGTCTTCATTTATCTTCCCTCCGATAATCTGTAGGCTAAAATTTCAGGTAAGCCCGCATTTAAAATTTTTTCTTGAGTTTCCCTTATGTTATATTCAACCCTCTTTATCGTAATCAATTGCTCTCGGACATCATAAACTGCGCAGGCAGCTCTGTTATCCCCATCCCTTGGCTGACCAACGCTTCCCACATTTATAATATATTGCTTACCTTCTTCTAATCTAATTGCCTCATCAAAAATTACATCTATCCTTTCTTTGTCTCTCATAAAAAATACAGGTGAATGAGAATGACCTATGAAGCAGGGTCTCTTATCCATTTTTGAGAATGTCTTTATTGCATCCTCAATATAAAATATATAATTAAAATCTTGGGGATTATCTAAACTTCCATGTACCGCTATAATATTTTCATCTTCAAATATCAGATTAAGTTTTTTTAAAAACTCTTCTTCGCTCCCATTGAGGATATCCTTAGTCCACTGGACCGCCCTTCTTGCATTATAGTTGAACCATTTTATATTCATAAGCCCTACCGCTGCCCAGTCGTGATTCCCACAGGTTATATTATCTGTCAAAAACCTTGTCAGTCTTATACATTCCTTTGGGTCTGCACCATAGCCTACTATATCACCAACTACTACAATCTTATCGGGATTTTCTTTCTTAAGCGTATCTATAACCGCTTCATATGCTTCAAGGTTAGAATGAATATCGGATAGAATTCCATAGCGCATCAGTGAGCACACGATTTACGGAACGATAGTGAACGTAAATTGTAAGTCATTAAAATCTTATCTCAAATCCTCTAAATTCACCTGTAGCCTTTGAATATTCTATCTCTTTGTTCGAGATATAATATCTCATTCTATCGTCTGTTCTTTTAAGAAATTGATGGAGAGTTTTTTCATCTGCCTCTGCTACAAGCTCAACCCTGCCATCTCTTAAATTTTTTACATATCCCTCAACGCCAAGTTCCTGGGCTATAGCCTCTACGGTAAAACGAAAACCTACTCCTTGAACCCTACCCAAATAAAGCATCTGAACTCTTTTTTTATTCACTCTTTGGTCGCTCATTTTCCTTATATTCAATAGGGGGTGAGGCTGTGGCACTTAAAAGCTTATCGGTAAATTTATCTAATCTTTTCTCTGCCTCATCATATTTAGATTTTGTGTTTGAAAGGTGTTTTCCTATTATTTCAAAATCCTCTTTAAATTTATCAAGTTCGCCTTGCAGGCTTGAAAGCCCACTTATTATCTGTTTTGCTGATTTTTCTATCTTTAGACCCTTTAGACCCAATATTATCACTTGAAGATAGGCATAAAAACTATTTGGAGACACAGGTATAACCTTCTTAGCAAGGGCATAAGAATATATCCCTAAATCTTCTTGCGCCTGTTCATCCTTTACAATTGTTTCGTAATATACATTCTCCGCAGGTATATACATTATAGCAAACTCAAATGTCCCTTCGTCTGGAAGGATATATTTCTGGGCTATTGAGTCTATATGCTTTTTTACGTCCTGAATAAATTTTTTCTTAAGAGATTTCTTTTCTTCCTCAGCCTTTGCTTCTAAAACCCTTTTAAAATTTTCAAGGGGGAATTTAGAGTCAACGCTTACCAAATGCTGTCCTATTTTTATTACAGCATCAACCTTTTCACCTGATTTAAACATATACTGGGTTTCAAAATGCTCACCGGGTAAAATCTGTGCCAAAAGACTTTCAAGCAAAAACTCTCCAACCCCACCCCTAAACTTTGGCGCCCGTAGTAAATCCTGAAGGCTCGATATATCCCTTCCAACAGTCAAGACCTCTTTTAAGCCTTCCTCAAGCCTTCCTAAACTATGGTGAACCTTGCCTATAACATTTGTTGCAGAGTCAAGCCTGTCACCTATTGTCTTGTTGGCGGTTGCAAGAGCCTCGCTTGTTTCTTTAAGACGTTCATTTACCTGATTTATAACGGTGTTCAGTTGATTTTGTACAGTACTTGAAACCTGATCAAGCCGTTGATGAAGCATTATGAGTGTCTGGTCAGTTTCTTTTGGCTGTGGGAGTTCTTTTAGCCTTTGGTTAAAAACCTTAATAAGAAAAAATATGAATAGTAATGAAATAATGAAAAGTATGAATAGTAAAATAAATAAAAAATTCATTTACGCCTCTGTCGGCATTTGAATGGTAATTAAGATAATATTTATTTAAGTTTAAGAAGGGTCGGGGCAGATTTAATAAACAGCTCTAGCCCTTCTTATGCTTCTATTTATCTACGCCTTCCACCGCCGGAGCGTGCACCTCCACCCTGTCTTGCTCCTCCACCTGCTCTTGCTCCACCTGCAGTAGGTCTTTGACCGCCTTCTCTATGCATACCTCCCTGACCTTTACCAGCGCCTTCACCTTTGCCATGGTCTCTTACTCCATGCTCTTTGCCTCTATGAAGACCTTGATTTTGTCCCTGTGTTGCTGTTCTTTCTCGATGACTTTCTCCTACATCCTCTCTGCGGTCTCTTCTATCCTCACGCCTATCCTGCCTATCTTCCCTGCGGTCTCCTATATCCTCTCTTCTATCACGCACATCCTCACGCCTATCTCTACGGTCCTCCCCTTTATCCCTGATATCCTCTCGTCTATCGCGGATATCTTCCAATCTATCCAGTCTACCACCCTCATGCCTGGCATCCCAGATGTCTTCACGTTTATCTCTAATATCCTCTCTTTTGTCTCTAACATCCTCTATCTTATCTTTTCGGTCCTCGCGACGGTCTTTTATATCCTCTAATCTATCGCGGCGTTCTTCCCTGCGTTCCCTTATGTCCTCAAGACGATCCTTTATTGCCTCACGCCTTGCTTTTAATTCCTCAAGCCTTTTCTGACGCTCTTCCGCACGGTCTTTAAAATCCTCGCGCCTATCAATAATACCTTCCCTGCGGTCTTTTATGTCCTCGCGCCTGTCCAATACATCCTCCCGTTTATCTAATATATCTTCTCTTCTATCCCTAACATCTTCTCGCCTATCTCTAATATCTTCTTGTCGGTCGCGGATGTCTTCTAATTTATCTAACCTTCCGCCCTCATGTCTGGCGTCCCAGATGTCCTCGCGCCTGTCTCGGACATCCTCGCGAACATCTCTTCTGTCCTCACGCCTATCCTGCCTATCTTCCCTGCGGTCTCCTATATCTTCTCTTCTATCACGCACATCCTCGCGCCTATCCCTAATATCTTCCCTACGATCTCTAACATCTTCTCTCTTATCGCGTATATCTTTTGTAGGAATTCCTGCTTCTTTTAAATCACCTCTTAACTCCTTGCGAGATTCACGTAAATTTTGAATATCCTGGTTTCTCTGTTCTATGTTTTCCTGGTGTGTAGTCCTAAGCTGCTCCCTTAATTCTTTGGCTTTTTGAGTATCCCCTATCTGCATAGCATCTTGAGCTTGCTGGCGCAATTGTTTTTCTTCGCCTATGGCACTTTGTGCATTTTCCTTTATCTGTTGACGTTGTTCCTCAAGCTGTTTAATATCACTTTTAATCTCCTGCTTCAAGCCACCACCTGATGAACTCTCCTCATTTTGAGCAAATAAAACTCCAGTTGCTACACTCAATGAAGCTATAGTAAGAAAAACTATCAATGCTTTTCTCATTTCTACCTCCTCTCTTGGTTAAAACTAACCTATATAAATTGGGAAAAAATTCACCCGCATCAGCTACCTTAAAAATTTCGCCTTTAAATCCCAAACTTATGCCTCAAATAAAAACTACATTTCAAACTAAGCCATATCCAAAGCAGAAATGGCGGACTTATCCCGAATGAAGCTGCTGCTTAAGTACCGCAGAACAATCTATATATGAGAAACTGCATTGGTAAATCTCCGACTCTCCAAACATTTTTCATAAAACTTGGTCGCACTTATTGAACGCAGTGCGAACCTATTTTGAAAATTTAATCAATGAAACTTAATCTATATGCACCGTCGCTGGGGCGACTCCCACATCTCCCGCGCCCCAGTCGCCCTTGCTGGGGCAAGGGCTCCTTCGGCGTTCACTTGGCCGTTCACTTCTTGCTAATTTTATTGCGGGTTCGGCTTTGCTTGTGGCTGGCGGATGGGTGTCCTTCGCTCCGCTCAGGAGGCTCCGCACCGGGCATCCGCCAGCCACAACGTCCTCACACCAAAAAGTTTTTACAAGTAAAACAATTTGTTTATAAGAAAAGTTCGTCCGCTGTCTCGCCTAAGATATGCCAAAAACTTCTCTGGACGGCGAGACGCAAAGCCTCTCACGCATAACGCTTGAGAGCCAGCAAAAAGGCAAATTTTGGGTGCGGGCAAAATTTGCCTTTTTGCCCAAATGAGCACCTTAAAATTCAAAATCTAGCGAAATCCTGCGAAGCCAAAGGCGAAGCAGGAGAAAAACACAAAAAATCAATCCTTCGACCTGCGTTCAGGATTGATGGTGAGTGAAGTCGAACCATCAAAAATGTCAGGGAGCGGAAATGATCTATTCAATCAAACTCTATCGTAGTATGCTCAACATCAAATTTCTTATTCAGTATATCCTTTATATTATACAATACTTTCTTCGTTCCTTCTTTTTCTAATTCCGTTTTAAGCCTGATGTGGGCGGTCATTGAATACATCTTCGAGGTTATCTCCCAAATATGCAAATCTGTTATCTCTTTTATTTCAGGATTTTCTCTTATCAGAACTTCTGATACTTGATCGCTATTTATACCTTTAGGGGTTGATTCAAGCAATATATTTACTGAATCTTTAAACAAACTCCATCCCCAACCTACAATTAAAACAGCTATAATAATACTTAAAATAGGGTCAATAATATTCCATTTTGTAAAGTAAATTATAACCGCTCCGATTACAATCCCAACAGAAGATAGAGTATCCGCCCACATATGTAAAAAAGCACTTTTTACATTTAAATCTTCTTTACCGGCTGCATGTAGAATCCAAGCGCTTACAAGATTTACAATCAGACCCATAACAGCAATGACAAACATCTGTAGGCTTAAAACAGATGCCGGATGGATAATCCTCTTGATTCCTTCAGTCAAAATCCAAATGGTAACAGCAAAAAGAAACACACTATTAAACAATGCTGCTAATATCTCTATCCTGTAGAAACCAAATGTCCTATGATGACAGCTCTCTCTATTAGCGCAAAGAATTGCCCCAAAGCTTATTGCCAATGCGAAAAAATGCGTGAACATATGCCCAGCATCACTAATTAAAGCCAAGCTATTTGTCAATAAACCGCCCACAATCTCTGCTACCATCATAATACCTGTGATAGCCATTGTAAGCTTCAGTTTCTTTTTTTCTACTGAACGATACTCAAACAATTTGTCAGCAACCGATGTTTGTTTTGGCTTATGAGAATGTTTCATCTTTTTGTTGAACAATTAAAAGGTTGTAGTTTTGTCGATTTCCTTGAAGGTTTCATACAAATCCTTTATTCGGAGAAAGCCAAATATCTTTTACTTCTTCAAAAAGCTCTGGGTTGTTAAAATCAGTGGGTAATATATTTTCTGCTGGCTTTCCGAATAAATAATCTCCCTCTTTATAAAAACCAGTAGCAATAAGTTCAGAGCAGAGAAATCTTTTTCTACTGCTAAATAAGTTATG
>VGKN01000103.1 GCA_016867055.1 Candidatus Omnitrophota bacterium | reverse complement strand
AAAGGATTGACCATATCTATGTCGATCCCCACACGAAAAACGCTAAATTTTTTCTTCATTATGGGGATCTTTCGGATTCCGAACAGATATCGAATATGATTTACAATATTAAACCAAACGAAATCTACCATTTGGCAGCACAATCACATGTAAGAGTCAGTTTTGATATACCCGAATATACTGGGAATGTTACGGCATTGGGAACAACAAGGATGCTAGAAGCAATAAAAAGAAGTGCTGGTAAGATAAAGTTTTACCAAGCATCTTCAAGCGAGATGTTCGGAGTATCGTTGCCTCCTCAGAATGAAAACAGTCCTTTTATGCCTCGTAGTCCATATGCCTGTGCTAAGGTTCATGCATATTGGATGGCGAAAAATTACCGAGAGGGTTACAATATTTTTGCCTGCAATGGAATTCTTTTTAATCATGAAAGTCCTCGTCGCGGTGAAACATTTGTCAGTCGTAAGATAACTCGTGCCACCGCGGCAATTCTAGCCAAAAAACAGGATTTTTTATATTTGGGCAACCTTGAAGCCAAACGGGATTGGGGATTTGCTCCGGAGTATTGCGAGGCAATGCATGCGATGCTCCAAAATGATAAACCCGAGGATTTTGTTTTGGGCACAGGAAAATCATATTCAGTAAAGGAATTTGTCGAGGAGTCCTTTAGTTATGTCGGGCTAAATTGGAAGAAATATGTCGAAATTGATAAGAGATATTTTCGGCCGACAGAAGTTGATTCGTTGATCGCAGATACAAAAAAAGCAAAAAAGAAGTTACGCTGGCAGCCAAAAATTGCTTTCAAAGAATTGGTTAAAATAATGGTCGATGCCGACATGCGCGCCATAGGCCTAAAGCCTATAGGTGAGGGAGATAGGATTTTGAAAGAGAATTTTCCGAATAGATGGTGGAATAGGGACTGAGGATAAAATGAAAGTAATTTTTTTAGGGACTAACGGTTGGTTCGACACTAATACAGGAAATACCTTGTGTATTTTAGTTCAAACCCGAAGAGAGTATATTGTCTTTGACGCAGGCAACGGAATTTATAAATTGGACCGCTATATAAAAGACAAAAAGCCGATCTATATTTTCCTAAGTCATTTTCATTTAGACCATATTGCGGGATTGCATGTTCTGGCGAAATTCAGATTTTCTCAAGGAATTAACATAATTGTTCCGTCAAGAACAGGTGCCCTTTTAAAGAAAATAATAAACTATCCTTTCAGTCTGTCTTTTAATGAGTTAAAAATTCCTGTTAAGCTTAAAGAATTTAACCGTACATCTTTGCCTTTTGATATAGAACCATTTAAATTAAGGCATTCTACTTTAGTTTGGGGATATCGTTTGTCTACTGAAGGAAAAACCGTCGCATATGCTGCTGATACCGGAGTGTGTCCTAATTTATACAAGCTAGCAAAAAATGCCGATTTGCTTATTGCTGAATGCGCCTACAGGCCTGGCCAGCAATCAAGTTCTTGGCCGCATCTTAATCCTGAGGCGGCGGCGAGAGCGGCTAAGAAATCCAAAACAAAGAAATTGGCATTAGTGCATTTCGATGCTTATTATTATCCTGATTTCAAGGATCGCCTCTTGGCAGAAAAATGTGCTAAGAGGATATTTTCGAACAGTGTTTCTACGAAAGATGAAATGGTGTTGGAGCCTTAAAATTTAAAAGCGAGGTTAGAAAAAATATGAAAGTAGTTATTTTAGCCGGCGGCAGAGGAACAAGAATAAGCGAAGAGACAGAAATTAAACCCAAGCCAATGGTAGAAATCGGCGGCAAGCCAATACTTTGGCATATCATGAAAATTTATTCTCATTACGGGTTTAATGATTTTATAGTTTGCCTGGGATATCTTGGTTACATGATTAAAGAGTATTATTCGCATTATTTTTTGCATATGAGCGACGTGACGATTGATATGAAATCAAATGAAACCATCATACATAATACTGCTTCCGAACCATGGAAGATTACTTTGGTCGATACTGGTTTTGATACCATGACCGGAGGAAGATTAAAAAGAATTGAAAAATATATCGGTAAAGAGACGTTTATGTTGACCTACGGCGATGGTCTTTCAGATATAAACATAAAGGAACTGCTTAAATTTCACAAAAAACACAAGAAATTGGCGACATTGACGGCAATCCAGGCAGCGGGGAGATTCGGGGTATTAGGCCTAAGTGATAAGGATATCGTCCGCGATTTTTTAGAAAAGCCAAAAGATGAGGGCTCATGGATAAATGGCGGTTTTTTTGTACTCGAACCAAAAGTCCTTGATTATATAAAATCAGGTGATGCGACCGTCTGGGAAAAGGAGCCTCTGCAGAATCTTGGCCGCGATAATCAATTGGTTGCTTGTAAACATACTGGCTTCTGGGATTATATGGATACGCTGAGGGATAAAATCCGCCTAGAGCAATTATGGCAAAGCGGGAAAGCTCCCTGGAAAGCTTGGAGATAGGCTAACTTGATGAAAAATAAAAAGTTCTGGAAAGGCAAGGCAGTTTTAGTTACCGGCTATGAAGGTTTTCTGGGTTCAAATTTAACCAGAAGATTAATCTCGCTAGACGCAAAAGTGGTGGGTTTGGATATTAACGTGAGACGAAAGAAGACGATTCTCTGTTCGTCGGACTATCAGAAGATCGTGGTGATAAAAGGAAGTGTAGCCAATTTCAATTTAGTAAAGAACATTATTGAAAAATATAAGATTGAAATAGTTTTTCATTTAGCGGCAGAGGCAATTGTGGGAAAATGTTTACAGAATCCACGGGTAGCCTTTAGTAGCAATATAAAAGGTAGCTGGGAATTACTGGAGGCCTGCAGAAATACAAAAACAGTCAAATCAATTGTGGTTGCATCAAGCGATAAAGCTTACGGAAGTTGGAAGAAATTGCCCTATAAGGAAAATACGCCGCTGCGAGGCGAGCATCCCTATGATGTTTCCAAGAGCTGCACCGACTTGATTGCTTATTCATATTTTCATACTTTTGGACTACCGGTTGCAATAACCAGGTGCGGAAATATCTATGGCCCGGGTGACTTCAATTTCAATCGGCTCGTACCCGATGCCATCAGGTGCGCATTAACCGACAGACAATTGTTGATTCGCAGCAATGGAAAGTTCATCCGCGACTATATATTCGTCGAAGACATTGTTAATGGCTATATTATACTGGCAGAAAAGTTTCAAAAGCTTAAACTTGGCGGCGAAGCATTTAATTTCAGCAATGAAAAGCCAATCCCTGTTCTGAAACTTGTAAAAATTATATATAAGTCATTTAATAAAAAGCAAACCTTTCGAGTCTTAAACCAAGCTAAATATGAAATAAGAATGCAATATTTATCGTCTAAGAAATCAAAAAGTATCTTAGGATGGCAACCAAGATATCCTTTGGAAGAAGGTATTTATAGGACTATTGATTGGTACCGGATTTATTTTAATAGAGAGTCTAAATAAAAAGTTATATTAGGAATGAATATCAAAGAAAAAAAGTTTTTGATAACTGGGGCTACTGGATTTGTAGGTGCTAATCTTACCAGGCATTTCTTAAAAAAAGGAGCAAGAGTTAGTATTCTAAAACGCCGGAATTCAAATTCGTGGAGGATTAAAGATATAATAGATCAGGTTTCTTTTTATGATGTTGATCTTTTAGACAGTGAAAAGTTAAATAAAACGGTAAAACATATTAGGCCGGATGTAGTAGTGCATACTGCTGTTTATGGCGGTTATATAGCTCAGTATGATCCGGAATTAGTTCTTAAGACAAATTTTTATGGCACTGTTAATCTTTTAAATTCTTGTTTAAAAAAAGGATTTGAATTTTTCATTAATACTGGATCATCTTCCGAATACGGAATTAAAAATTCCCCTATGCGGGAGGCAGATCTGCTTGAGCCCGTAACGCCTTATGGAGTCTCAAAAGCAGCCGCATCTATTTATTGCCAATATGTAGCTAAGAAGTATAGGTTGCCTATTGCAACATTGAGATTGTTCTCTCCATATGGCTACTTTGATGACATAAGCCGGGTTATAAGCTATATCGCATTATCCTGTCTTAGGAACAAGAAATTCATAATTTCTTCTCCGGAAGCTGTGAGAGATTTTGTATTTATAGATGACGTTGTAGATTCTTACGAGAAATTATTAATAAACGGTGAAAATTTAAGTTTTGGTATATTTAATATAGGTTCGGGTGTACAGTATTCGGTCAGAGAATTGACAGAAAGAATTATAAAAATTATGGGTTGTAGTGCATTGGTTAAATATGAGGAGAGGCCATCGGCTAGGGTAGAGCCGAAAAAGTGGGTAGCAAATATATCTAAATCGAAGAAAGATTTAAAGTGGAAACCATGGATTAGTATAGAAGAAGGATTAAGAAAAACAATTGAGTGGTTCGAGGAACACAAGGGGTTATATTTTTGATATGAAATTATCCGATTATGTAATAGAGTTTATAAGTAAAAAAAAGGTTGGGCATATTTTTGAAGTATGTGGGGGGGCAATTACGCACCTTTTGGATTCGGTTTATGGGAAAAAGGGCATAGTTGCCGTATCTATGCACCATGAGCAGGCTGCGGCGTTCGCTGCCGAGGGGTATTCTAGAGTAAGCGGTAACATAGGAATTGCAATGGCTACAAGTGGTCCGGGGGCTACAAATTTGATAACCGGAATCGGTAGTTGTTTCTTTGATTCAACCGCTACTGTATTTATAACCGGGCAGGTTAATAGTTGCGAGTTTAAGTTCAATAAATCTGTAAGACAGCTTGGTTTTCAGGAGACCGATATAGTTAATATTGTAAAGCCTGTTGTAAAAGAAGCGCATCTTATAACTAAACCGGAAAAAATTAAATATTATATGGAAAGGGCTTTTACTGTTGCAAAGTCGGGTAGGCCCGGTCCAGTCCTCTTGGATATTCCTATGGATGTGCAACGCTCTAATATTCCCGTTAACAAATTAAGCTCTAGTATCAAAAGCAAGAATAAAAAATCAAAGATAAACCCACGCACTATTCGTAAAATAGTAGATTTGGTATCTTCCTCCTTACGTCCGGTAATTATCGCTGGAGGAGGGGTAGGGGTATCAAATGCTAGAAATGAGCTTTTAGCGTTGTTGAGAAAAACAGGCATACCAATAGTTTTATCTTTAATGGGCTTAGATTCATGCTCCCACGATTTACCTAATTTTTGTGGTATGTTAGGGACATATGGCAACCGTTACGCTAATCTAACAGTAGCAAATGCTGATCTGGTTTTAGCTTTGGGTACCAGGCTGGATTCAAGGCAGACGGGCACGAATCCATCTACTTTTGCTCGAGGTGCAAAGTTTGTGCATGTAGACATTGACCCACGAGAGATAAATAATAAAGTAAAAGTTGATATTGGGTTAATTTCTGATGTAAAATATTTCCTTTTGATGCTTAATAAACATTTATCTGTGTACGATAAATCAAAAATCAAGCCTTGGTCGGTAAAGATTTCAGAATTTAAAAAAAGATATCCATCATGGGAAAATTCGGAAGATAAAGCTATAAACCCAAACTTTTTGATGCATTTATTGTCCAGGTTTCTCCCTGTTGATTCTATTATATGCCTGGATGTAGGGCAGCATCAAATGTGGGCAGGACAGTCTCTTGAATGGAAGAAGGGGCAGAGAATAATTACGCAGGGCGGAATGGCCTCTATGGGGTCAAGTTTGCCGATGGCAATAGGTGCGTCTTTTGCCAAACCTAAAAAGGCCGTTGTTGTAATAACAGGTGATGGCGGGTTCCAATTGAATATGCAGGAACTCCAGACTCTGCGGCACCATAATCTCCCAATTAAAATAATATTGCTTAATAACAAAGGTTACGGAATGATACGCCAATTTCAAAAACAATATTTTAATAGTAGATTTCAATCTACGGTAAGGGGGTACAGCCAGCCTGATTTTCAAAGAGTAGTATCTGCCTACGGAATTCATTCTGCGAGAGCCACAGAAAAATTAGGGTTAGAGACAAACCTTAGAATAATATTTAAGAATAGAAATCCGGAATTTTTGGAAGTTATGGTCAAAGAAAATAATTTAGTTTATCCTAAG
>VGKN01000102.1 GCA_016867055.1 Candidatus Omnitrophota bacterium | reverse complement strand
TTGCTTTGATATTTCTTTTAGGCGTTTTGCCTTAACCCTGTAAAAACCCGATGGCTTTATTAGCGTTTCTATTTTCTTTAAATCAGCCTTTAAAATTTTTTGTGGCGTATCAAAATAGCGAAATAGATTGTTGCTTGCCTTTAATGTATTTGCATCTTTGGTGCGTTGGGAAAGAACGGTTGAAACAAGAACCTTGAACGGATTTTTCTTTTTATCTTGGAAAAAATCTAATTCTATATCTTTCTTTAAAGAGCCTATTATAAATTTTATATCCCTGCTTTTACTCAATTACTCAATGAACTCAATAAACTATTGAACTGATACTACCTTCTTCACTTCCGAAAGTTTTTCCTTAAGACGCTTTTCTATGCCCATCTGGAGGGTCATTTGACTCATCGGGCATCCGCCACAGGCACCTTTTAAACGAACCTTAACTGTGCCGTCTTCGTTAACCTCTACAAGCTCAAGGTCTCCGCCATCCATCTGAAGCATAGGCCTTATTTCCGAAACAACCCTTTCCACATCTTCCTTTTTTAACATTTCTCCTCCTTAAAAACAGTAATGAGTAACCAGTAACGGGTAACGAGTAATTCAAGGCTCTTATTACGCGTTACTCGTTACGCATTACACACACCTAAATTATATTCCTATTTGTTCAAGTATAGCAGGTATTTTATCTGCCCAGCCAAGGGGCATAAGGTGTATGCCTTGACAAAAACTCCTCAATTCCCTTATCAATTCCACTGTAATCTCTATACTTGTCTTTACCTTATCTGTGCTTTTTTGCATCCTGTCTATCAAAACCTCCGGCACGCTAACGCCTGCCACATTGGCATTCATAAACCTTGCCATACCGGCGGACTTAAGCAAGACAATACCGGCTAGAATAGGAGTATTTAAGTATTTTACTTTATCTATAAAAGCAGCGAATCTATCTGGTTCATACACTGCCTGGGTTTGAAAATATTGCGCACCTGCCTTTACCTTTTTCTCCATCTTTATAAGTTGGGGCTCAAGAGGAACCGCACCCGGGTTTACCACTGCACCTAGGAAAAAACTCGGACTTCCCTCAAGTGGTTTTCCAGCGAGGTCAACCCCGCTCTCTAAGGTCCTTGCTGCCTGAAGCAGCTGGACTGAATCTAAGTCAAAAACGGGCTTTGCCTGGGGATGGTCTCCTAATGTGGTAAAATCTCCTGTTAAACATAACACATTTTCTATACCGAATATTGCCGCACTCAATAAATCCGATTGAAGAGCAAGGCGGTTTCTGTCCCTCGTGGTAAGTTGAAAAACAGGTTCAATTCCTTTTTCTACAAGGAGTCTGGACACTACAAGCGAGCCTGCTTTCATAACAGAACTCTGAAGGTCTGTCACGTTTACTGCCACTACCTTATTCTTTATTTCTTCTGCCTCTTTAATACACTTGCTTATATCAGTTCCCTTGGGCGGTGCTATCTCTCCCGTTACTACAAACTTACCTTTATCTAAGGATTCTTTCAGTTTGCTCATTTTTTCCTTTTAGTTTTTGAAAAATTTTAATAAATCTTAAAGAATTAATAGACCAAAAGCAACCAATTTTTGGAGCGAGCATAAGGAGCACAAGGAGTAAGTTTATGAGGTGAGACTTTCTCCGTAATCAGCTTTACTACTAACCCCTTTAAGGGGATGGGGGTGCTGGTAGGAGAAGTCAAACCGAATACTCCGAGCACCGCAAGCGAGCGGAAAGAATTGCGTTGCTTACTTTGATTCATTTCTTCTCGCTCATAATCAACTTATGCGGTTTAACCTGTTTGTAATAATCCTTTGGCTTCTGTATTTCTGTAAGATAATCTAAATTTCCCTGATTTTTTAAATCCTCGTATATAAGCGACCAGACACAGTCGCGCTCTTTGTCAACCTCGCATTTTCCATTCATCACACCGCCGCAAGGCCCATTTAATAACCCTTTCGGGCACCTTGTAACAGGGCATATAGTTTCAGTATCTGAGAGCACGCATTCCCCGCAAGCAGAACAGAGTTCATAGAAATTTCCCTTTTTATCAAGTGCTCCCATAAAGAGTGTATTACAGCCAATCTTTACAGGTTTTTTAAAGCGTGAATTTTCTTTTACAGACTGGGCACCTAAGCCACAGGCTAACACTAAAATCATATCAGAAGCTTCTATCGCTTTTTTATTCTTAGCGAAATTAGATACAATTTGGCTAGAAATACAGGGTGAATCTGGAATGCAATATCCGGTGATAGTTTTCCCATTGGACTCTAGTTCTTGCTTTATAGCAAGAATCTCAGATTCTCCGCCTGTCTTACAGGTAGCCGAACATTCGCCACAGCCGATTAAAAATATATTCTTCTTATTTCCTATGACTTTTAGAATCTCGTCTAACTTTTTTCTCTCAGTGATTATCATTTTTTTTCTAATAATATATTTTTTGAAATGTTTTTGAACCCAAATTTTTCATTAGAAAAATTTGCCCAAAGGGCAGCACTTTATTCTCATAAGAGGAATTTCATACGTAGAAATAAAGTGCTGGGTTAACCCAGCAAAATTTGCGTTACACCTTTTTAGTGCAAAGGCATATTGCAAAACTATAATCTTTTAGGTCAGTTAGAGATATTATTAGTTCCTAATGCAAATTTTGGGTTGAATATTAACACAAAAAAATAGGGGTGTCAAATTAAAATGGGAAATAGGTTAAGGATGGCAATAATTAGTTTTATAGTTAAAAGTGTAAAGCGAAAAGCGCAAAGTTAAGGTTTAGAGTTTAAAACTTTTAGCTTTGAGTTTAGTTTTGCGCTTTGCGTTTTAAGTTTTTAGCTAAACTATATACAATCTCAGAATAACCCCGGTATATTCAGCCCAGTAATATCCTTCATCTTCTGCGCTGCGATATCATGGGAATGTTTGACTGCTCTATTTAGTGCATCCTTTATGGCATCTTCTAAGGCTTTATTATCAGAGACATTCCCTTGCACCTCAACATCCTTAATCTCCTGCGAGCCGTTCATAGTAACCTTGACCAAACCGTCAGAACTTGCAATCTCAAATACAGTATTCTCTAACTCCTTTTTTATCTCCTCAACCTTTTTCTTCGCCTCCATCAACATCTTCATCTTATCGAACATAACATGTCCTTTCTACTACTTAGGCGCTGTAACTGTTAGTCTTAAAGTAATTGGGTATTTTGTCCCTCGAATCCCTTCTTTATTTATGACCGTATCTTGATTTAAAATAATACGGACTAAATAATGGGGTTACTTAAACTGCTCCGCATTGCTTTTTCTATACGAAAAACCTCTTAGCGAGCAAAAATTCCTCACTGTTTCTTCAGAAATTTCTCCTGAAACTTCAAAAATTCCATTATGGACATCAGAACATTCCATTAACACAGTCTCGCCTTTATATGCAACTAACAGTTCACAAACTTCGCTTGCACTATGACCGTCTAGAATATCAGCTAACTCGGCTAAATTTCTACGATTTAACGGAATATGAAACCCGTCAGAATGAAGTATACTAATTTTTGTTTTGACAGATGTTTCTAATTTATTGTGCTTTAAGAAAGACTCAAAACACACGCACATATAGGGAGCTTCTGCATAAAGAATAGCATCCTCAGGAAAAAGTTGATGCATATTTGTTAAAAACCTAGGGAGGTCGCCATTATCTATTTTGCCTAACCGTATAGGTGGTTTGATATCAATTATCCACCACGGGTTATCACGGTTCAAAGAAATACCTTCTCTTTGTATTCGAGGCTGAGGATTATTGATTTTAACATACCCTTCTGAGTTACGCAAAAACGGACAACTGGTGATACGACTAAATAATCTAGAAAACCAACCCATTCTTTTCTCTCTCCTTATTGCATGCGCCGATAGTGGAAATTCGTGGCCATAATACTTATTTTTATATCACGCTTAATTGGGTATTGTGTCCCTCAAATCCGTTTCTGGTTCCATTCAATGCCTGAGCATTGGGGCTTGTCGCCGAATGTGTCAAGCCGAATGTGACGAGCACCGCTAGCGAGCGGAGAGAATTGTGTTGCTTGTATCGGCGATAAAAGCCCGATGCAAGGGATTAATCTATCTTCTTACACGATTGCCTTTCTACAAGACTTGTGATAAGGAGTTTTTTGATGGGCGGAGTGTTTGGCTCTTTTATGAGTTTAATCAGAATCTCGCAGGACTCTCTTGCCATCTCATACAAGGGCTGATGAACAGTAGTAATCTCAATCTCTGAAAGCGTGCTAAAGGGGCTGTCATCAAAACCTACTACAGAGATACCGCCCGGAACCACCATATTATTCTCTCTCAATGTAAGTATAACCTCATATGCCATCTCATCGCTTGAGGCAAATATGGCAGTGGGTCTTTCTTCAAGTCCTAAAAGTGAAGACACCGCCTTTCTTGCAAACGCCTTTGTCCAGTTGCCTATCATTAAATAACTCTCATCTGGCTTAATATTATTCTCCTCAAGCACTTCTTTAAAACCATAATACCTTGCCCTTGCAGATTGATTTTTTAGGTCACCTGTGACAATTGCTATTCTTGTATGACCTAATTTTATAAGATATCTGATTAAATTTTTTGTGCCCTCCCTGTTTTCTATTCCCACACAGTTTACCTTTGGCTCCTCTATGTAATTATTCATCACCACAAAAGGGATTTCCTCTGTCTTTAACCTCTCAAGGATAGCCAGATTTGAGTCAGTGTCAGCAAACAATACCCCTGCGCTCTGGGTTATATTAAGCATATTGTCATATGCCCTTAAATCTATCTGTGAAAAATCAGTGGCATGAAGCAAGAGGTCAAAGTTATATTTTTCCACCATAACGCTTATCCCTTTCAGTATCTCAATGGCATAAAAGGAATGGAACATATCCTCAAACCTTGGCATAATTAAACTTATGGTGTTTACCTTTGAGCCTGCAAGCCGCTGGGCAGAGACATTTGGCTTATATTTCAGTGTTCTTATCGCCTCTAAAACCCTCTGGCGATTTTTTTCATTTACAGTTTTAACATTGTTTATAACGCGGGAAACTGTTGTGGTAGAAACACCTGCAAGTTTTGCTACCTCTGAAATTGTTACATTCTTCATATCTTTATCCCCCTTAATTAAAAATTATCCTTAAGGTTTGAAAACCTTCTTTTAAGTTACCTGCTATCTTCACCTCGCCATTTTTATACTTAAAACTTAACCTTTTCTTTTTAAAATATACACTCCTTGGTATTGGGCAACTTAAAACAATCTCTAAATAATTCTCACTCTCTGAAAATAAACCTAATTCTAAAATTTTGGCTCGTCTTATAAAATGGTATATCTCGGCTGTGGAATAGATTATTTTAACCTCCCCATCCCCCAAGGGCGTGTTTAATGGAAGTAGACGTGTTTCCCTCCTTGCAAATTTAATCTTTCTATCCGTAAAACTGATCAACCTATCTTTAAAAGGAATTTTCATTTTTAATGAAATTTTCTTTTCCAAATCATCAAGGTTAAAAACTCCTAAGAAGCCAAATTCTTCATTTTTTCTTAAAACCATATGCACCCCGGAATCGCCAGAATAAAAAGCAGGTTTTATGTTAAATAAACCCACTAAATACCTCGCTGTCTCTATATAATAATCAAATATATGCCTTATACCAAAACCCACAACAAGCACTTTGCCTCTATCTACTTTTTTTATTGCCGCGCAAACTAAGCCTTCTTCGGTTTTTGCTATTATCCTCCCCTTCCTTATTTTAAATGTAATTAACTCTCTTTCAACATAAACATCCTTATCTTTGTCTTGAAGATATATAATATCTTTATCGGAGACTCTTACGCCGGTTATCCCAAATTCCCTCTGTATAATATCCGATTTCTCAAATGAAAGGTTGTATCTTGGTATCTCAGGTGAGATTATCAAGTTTCCGCCTGATTTTACATACTCAACCAATTTCCTTTGGGTAGCCTCGTCCATAAAGTCAAGCGAAAATACCCAGATAAGTTTTCGCTTTCTAAGCTTTTCTAAAGATTCTTTTTCAAGGTCAAACATATCAAATTTAAATCCTGCGAGTGTAACAAGCCTGAGTATGCCATCAAAGAAAAATCTATCTCTTTTTGATATAAGCTCATTTACAAAATTG
>VGKN01000101.1 GCA_016867055.1 Candidatus Omnitrophota bacterium | reverse complement strand
TAAGGGGGCAAGCCCCCCTTCGGCGCTCGGCCGAAGCTTCGGCCTCGCTGAGCACCCCCCAAGCACAGGGGACAATCTCCCCCGCACCCCCTTGCGCACTGTTAGAAATTTATTACACAGTGCGGTAGATGGAAAATTTAGTGAGGCAGATTTTTCTTTGGTAAAAAAGGGTATTGTTATTGAAGGGAAACCCCATTTTTTTAAAGAACTTAGAGTTATTTCTGAAGAGAATAATTGCACCCATTTATTGGTAAAGATGATAGAAGGCAAAAAGCGTCAGATAAGGATTATGTTTGAGACCTTAGGCTACAGGGTCTTAAAACTAAAGCGAACTGCCATAGGTAATATTTTTCTCGGTTCTTTAAAAGAAGGCGAATTCAGAGAGTTAACTAAAGAAGAGGTTAATTCTTTAAGGAAACTCACTGGATTATCATAGCTTATATTATAAGAATGGATTTTGCTAAGGTTTGGTTCTCGCTGCACCGCTGGATAAATAAATAAACCCATCCTATTTTGGTGGGCATAGATTTTTTAATAATCGGAAGGGGAAAAAGGGGAAAAAGGAAAAAGGAAAAAGGGACACTTCCCATATTTTTATTGACATTAAGTTATCTCAATGCTAATTTCTTTCTATGCCAAGAATAGCAAGAATATGCGCAATAGACTACCCGCATCATATAACTCAACGAGGTAATAATAAAGAAACGGTCTTTTTTGAAGACAAAGATAGAGTCTTCTATCTAAAAACCCTCAGCAAGTACAGCCATAAACAAGAGTTTGAGATTTTGGCTTACTGCCTTATGGTTAACCATGTCCATTTACTTGTAGTACCTAAGAAAGAAGACTCTCTTGCTAGAGGAATAGGAAGCACTAACCTCGTTTATACTCAGTATATAAACCGCAAATATAAAAGGAGTGGTAGACTTTGGCAAAACCGTTTCTTTTCCACCATAGTAGAAAAAGAACCATATTTATGGGCGGTGGCTCGTTATATAGAACAGAACCCCGTTAGGGCTGGGATTGTAAAAAACGTTGAAGGATATCTCTGGTCTAGCGCAAAGGCACATATTTTAGGGAAAAATGATGATATCCTTTCAGGAAAAAGCTGGTTTGAAAAGTCAGAATTAGAAACCTATCAATCATTTTTAAAGGATGATGATAAAAAGGTGGAGGCGCTTATCAGGAAAGCGACATCAACAGGTAGACCCCTTGGGAACGAAAGTTTTGTAAAAAAACTTGAGAAAATTCTAGGACTTAATATTTTACCTAAAAAGGCAGGACGGCCAAAGAAAGAAGAATAATAGAAATATGGGAAGTGTCCCTATTAAACTAAAATAAATGGACAATCAATTAGAGAAGGATAAGATAGTTCCTATAATACGCCAGGCGCTGAGAGAGGATATTGGTATTGGAGATATTACATCGGATATTTTGTTTTCAAAGGAGGATAAGGTAAGTGCGGTTATAATTTCTAAGCAGGAGGGTGTTCTGGCAGGTCAGGAGGTATCTGAGCTTGTGTTTGACCTGATAGATAGTACCGTGCACTATAAACCGAATATGCACGATAAGGAGCCCTTGACAGTTGGCAAGGTCGTTGCATATATAGATGGGCCTGTTAAATCAATACTTAAAGCAGAGCGGCTCGCGCTTAATTTTTTGAGCAGATTATCAGGTATCGCCACATATACAAACCAATTTGTTAAGATTTTAAGTAATTATGATGTCAAGTTAAGGGATACCAGAAAGACCACCCCAGGCTTAAGGTATCTTGAAAAATATGCGGTAAGGGTAGGTGGCGGGGTAAGCCACAGGATGGGCCTTTATGACGGTATTTTGATAAAGGATAATCATATTGTTGCCTTTTCCAAATTAGCAAGGGATATCTCAAAAGACCTCATAACCCATATAATCTTGCTTACAAAGAAAAAGAAGCTTAAAAATACAAGGATAGAGATAGAGGTATCAAACCTCTATCAGTTAAAGGAAGCCCTGAAAGCAGGGGTTGAGATAGTTATGCTTGATAATATGAGGACAGAAGAAATAGAAGAGGCGGTTAGATTAAGGAATGCCGAGGGCTATAAAGCCCTTATAGAAGTTTCTGGTAGGATAACGTTAGAGAATCTTGAAAGGATAGCAAAGACAAAGCCAGACTTTATTTCAGTTGGCGCCATAACTCACTCTGCTTTGCCAATTGATATGTCCTTAGAGGTAATTTAAAAATTTAACTAATTGGAGGATGTTATGAAACAGTTATTAGGGGGTATTTTTTTTCTGTTAATATGTAACATAGGCTTGGCAGAGGAATTAGCAGTTGATTCCAAGGCGGTAAGGGTGACTATATACTCTGACAGCGCGCTTATAACTAGAGAGGCAAGCGTCAGTTTAAAGGAAGGCATACAAGACGTAGTGTTTTCAAAAATTCCAGAGGGAATTGACGAAGGAACACTTTCAGTAAGCGCCGAAGGAACGGCTAAGGCAAAATTACTCGGGGCTAAGGTCAAGAGGGTATTTCTTGAAAAAGTGCCCTCAGAAGAAATAAGCAAACTTAAAGATGAAATACAGAAGCTGGAAGATACTACAAGGTCGCTAAATAACGAAAAATCGGTGATATATCAGGCAAGAGAATTTTTAAAATCAATTAACAATTTTTCATCCGCACAAATACCAAAAGAACTTGCTACAAAGATGCCAAAGGCAGAGGAATTAGGTGGTATATATGCGTTCTTAAGTATGAAATGGCAGGAGACATTTAAAAGCGAGGAAGCAATTGATGTTCAAATCAGGGATTTAAACGTTAAATTGGATAAACTAAGAAGAGAACTTGCACAATTGGGAGAAGGGGCAGGAAAATCACAGCTTGTTATTATCACAAGGGTGGATGTTGAAAAGACCGGTTCGCTAAAGATAAATACAGACTATCTTGTAAGACAGGCAACCTGGATGCCAGAATACGATGCGAGGGTAAACTATGAAAAGGAAAGGGTAGAACTTGTATGTTTTGGTATTATAAGGCAAAATACCGGAGAGGAGTGGAAGGATATAAGGCTTTTTCTCTCAACAGGTAAGCCTACTGTTTCAGGAAAAATGCCTGAACTTGAGAGTTGGTTTTTAAAGCCATATGAGCCTCCGATACTATATGAGAAAAGGGCTATGAGGCAGGATAGGTATTTTGAGGCTGAGAAGAATGTAGTTGGTGCAGCTTTACCAATGGCGCCAGCGGAAGAAGCAAAGGTTGCTGATCTTCAATATGCGCAGATGGAATCAAAGATTACCTCAGTGAGTTATGAAGTTATGAACACCGTTACCTTAAAGCCAGATGGTTCAGAGGAAAGGGTGCCTATATTTTCTGTTATCCTACCTGCAAAATTTGAATATTCCTCAACGCCAAAACTCTCACCTTATGCATATCTGAATTCTAAGGTAAAAAATGAAATGGAACAATTACTTGCAGGTCAAGTCAGGGTATTTCTTGAGAATGTTTATATCGGCACATCCAGTGTAGGCGCAATTGGCAAGGATGAAGAATTTTATCTCTATCTTGGCATAGACGAAGGCGTGAAGGTAAAGCGGGAGAAGCTGGAAGAAAAAAGGGATGAGATGGTACTGGGGATGAAGAAAAACACCATAACCGTTATATACAAATATAAATTAAGCGTGGAAAATTACAAAAACAAAAATATTAAATTTAATCTTTTTGACAACATACCCATATCGCAGAATGACCAGATTAAGGTAAAGGTGCTTGAGATAAGCGAAAAACCGAAAGAGGAAAATTATAAGGATAAGACTGGTGTTATGCGATGGGAATTTGACCTTGCTCCAAAGGAGAAAAAGGAGATAATCCTTCGTTTTCAGGTGGAATATCCAAGGGATATTGGGTATATTGGACTATGATTGCGGAAGAAAAGGTTAAGGCTAAGGTTGAGGCTGAGATTTACTTAACCTAAACCTTAACCTCAACCTGAATTTTGGTGTGTCTACCCTTCCCTTAGTTGCTTTTCCGCATCTATTATATCGCGGTTGATAAGAGCGATTGTTTCGTATACTCTGGATTTTAGCACCCCTGAAACTACAGGTGCGCTAACTACCTCCCTGAGTAGTTGAACCGCCATGCGGAAATAGCGGACAATCTCACCCTCGTCTGTGTCTGTTTGAGAGGCTACCTTCTGAAAACCCATTCCTTTTAGCCACGCCTCTACTGCTAAGGATAGATGAAAAAAGGGTTTTTTGCTTAAAGGGTATATTCTGTATTTTAATTCTCTTTTATGGATTTTATCTATCAGTTCATCGCATTTAGCCTTTAGAAATTTAGCATTCTTTGAGAGGCTTAAAATCGTCTGGTTTTTTCTCGGCTCAAAAACAATAGCGCTCATCAGAACCCCTAATCCAAATTTATCGAGATGCTCCAGAAAACCATTTCCGTATAATTCAGAGAGTATTAGTTCGTAGCCGTAAACCGCACCTGCAAAGGCGCCCTTAGGGGTAATTAGCCCATTAGATATATATCCAAGTTCTTTTAATAGGTTTATTTTCGCTCTTAACAGCTCAAGTGCCTGTTTTTGAACAGAGGTTTTGGATTGGAAGTAATGTAGTGAAGAAGGGTATATTTCATATAAGTCCTCTTTATATTTTTCATAGAGATTCAGAATTGTGGCATAGGAGTTATTTAACTGGCTGTAAATCTTTTCAGGCTGGCCGTAGATTATGCGCTTCGTTTCTTCCTGGGTTATCCTTTTCTGGTTAACGCGCAGATAGACAAAGCCCTCTTTATCCATCCCACGCCTTCCGGCACGTCCTGCCATCTGGTAGAAATCACGGGTCTTAAGCGCACAGACTGCATATCCGTAGTATTTTCTCAAATCGTCAAACGCAACCGAGCGCGCAGGCATATTAATCCCAAGAGCAAATGTCTCTGTAGTGAATATCACCTTTAATAGCTTGCTTGTAAATAATCTCTCAATAACCTCCTTTAGGGTAGGAAGCATTCCTGCGTGGTGATAGGCAATACCCCTTTTTATTAAAGGATATAACATAGATGCGCTTTTTTCATTCTTCAGGTCAAAGCGCTCACACAGGTTTTCAAAAAGAGAAAGTATCCTATTTTCTTCATCTTTGGAGAGAAAATTATAACTTAAGAGTTCGTTAGCAAGTTCTTCGGAGCGGCGCCTTCCGAATACGAAATATATCAAGGGAAAGCCCTGCCTTGAGCGTATGAAATTTATTAGCGTATTTAGCCTGTTAGGCTTTGGGTTTATGTCAATATGTCTGTATCTTCCCTTATGCCGAAAATAGACTAAGGGGATAAATAGCCTTTTTAATTTCTTTAGGTCATCCACTATCTCATTCTGGCACTGAAAATAAAAATGTAAGGGAACAGGCCTGGAATTTTCTATCACTATTTTTAACTCGGTATTGTGGACCTTTTCCAGCCAGAGACTGAATTCCTTGATATTAGGTATAGTTGCTGAAAGGCAGAGAATCTTGAGGTGTTTTGGCAAGAATATGAGAGACTCTTCCCATACAGTGCCGCGCTCATAGTTATCTATGTAATGTACCTCGTCAAATATCACCCAGGAATATGCTTTAAGGCTATCCGGCTCCTGAAGGATTTTGTTACGCAGTATCTCGGTGGTCATTATGAGTACATTTGCACTGGAGTTTATCGAGACATCTCCTGTAAGAATGCCCACCTTGTCAGCAAACTGGTTTTTAAAATCCCTGAATTTCTGGTTGGAAAGGGCTTTTAAGGGAGCAGTATATATAACCCCCTCATTCTTGTTGATGGATTGCTCAATGATATGCTCGGCTATTGCGGTTTTCCCTGCACCTGTGGGAGCAGAGACAATAACGGAAAAGCCCTGATTGATATAATCAATTGCCTCTTGTTGAAACCTGTCGTATTCCATAGATAGTATTATATGATATTTAGGTTGAATTAACTAAATTTTTGTTTAAAATTATAGATTAAATGCTAAAATAAACCAAAAAGAGAAATGAAAAATACAAGATTAAAGAATCTGCTTGCAGAATAATACTTACATCTCTTTTGATATTTTTATCACTTTTAATTGAAATTTAAAGATTAATTTAATAGGAAATATGAAGTTAAGATGCAGGGATATTTTAATTGGGGTATGTATTTTCTGGATTATTTTTATTGTGTTTTATAATAGCATAATTTATAGAGCGAATGATTCAGTATGGACTATACCAGTTGGTCT
>VGKN01000100.1 GCA_016867055.1 Candidatus Omnitrophota bacterium | reverse complement strand
GAAAACCAAAATGAATTTGCTACAATAAGCCATAATATAATTGATAAAAATAATAGACTAAAGACTATTTATGGTGTAATAGATGAGGAAAGGAAGATAAATATAAATATCGCCTCAAGGGAATTACTCCTTGCCCTTTTAGAAGAATTCGCGGTTAACGCTGCGCAAGATATAGTTAATAATATTCTTATTTGGCGCGGAGATATTTCAGATAACGATAAGATTTATGAAAAATTAGGTTACCCTTGCAAGGCAGATAACTTTAGCAACATTGAAGAGTTAACATTGGTAAAAGACATTACACCTAATGATTATCAAAAACTGAGAGAATCAATTACAACCTATGGAGATGGATTTGTCAATATTAACACTGTTTCTTTTAAAACGCTTACTATATTCGCACATGGTATTGCTAAAAGTCTATCTATAGATGAAAATTTTGCTGATAGCGTGGCAACGAAAATTATTGAACTTAGAGATAGAAATGGCTGTTTCAAAGAAAAAAATGAGATTGATATTATATTAACAGGGGAGGAAGAGGAAAATATATTTAACAAACTTATGGACAGCATTATTTTTAAATCGGATAATTTTTTGATTGAGGCTACGGGTAACGTTGTTAAAATAAGAGGTAAAATCTCAGCTGTTTATAATCGTAAAGATAAAAGGATTTTATATTGGCATGAGAGTTAAAAAGAAAAATTTAATATTTCTATGTCAAATTACAGAGAATGTTCTAAAAGTAATAAAATGCCTGTGTAGTAACAACGCTAAGAGGGAATTTGTGGGCTTGGAGGTTGAGGCAATCCATTCTGATATAAATGATAAAGAATTATCCGAAAGATTAAACAGGGTTTTTAAGAGGTTAGGATATAGCAATAATCCAATAATTATATCTTTGCCCTGTGAGCATGCAACCTGCAGATATCTAAAAGTTCCCGCTCAAGCGTCGGAAGAGATTGAAAAGATTGTCTATTTACAAGCCCCTAGATATTTGCCCTATCAAGCCGATGAATTAACCACAGGTTATCAGACCATTTCAAGTGATAACGAAGGATATTCCTATATAAATATGATTATTGTAACTAAGCCTGTGATTGAGCGTTACATTAAAATATTTAAGGAATTAAAAATTACAAAACTTGCAATAGCGATGAGTTCTTATGGGCTTTGTAATTTTTATTATTATATCAAACCGGAGGATCCTGACCCAGTTATGGTTATAGATATTGATTCTAATAGAGTAGAATTAGCGATAATCTCTCGTAAGAAACTACTTTTTAGTCGTTGTTTTAAATTTAATAGGGCCCAAGACAATTGGGAAGATTTACTCATTGAGGAGATAAACAAAACCCATAATGCCTATTTAAAAGAGATATCAAAGGAAACATTGCGTAGGATTATTATCCTTGGCGCGAACAAAAACGCTCAGGAATTAGCCAAAACCCTTAATAAAAAAGCGGGTCTACCTATTGAAATCTTATCTTATGATAAAAGGGTTAACTTTTCAGAGAATTTATTAAATCGCATTTTAGACTCCGATAATTCACTTGTCAGTCTCATTGGATTAGGAATAGGGGATGTGGAAGAATCCCTCAACCTATTACCTCAGGATACAAAAGAGGCGTTAAAAAAAATGCATCGTACTAAAGAACGCCTACAGCTAATATTATTTATATTTGGAATAATTTTGATTTTGGGGATAGGTATGGTTAAGAGTTTGGACAACAAGACTAAATACCTAAAGCAACTAAGGGTAGAACTAAATAAAATTGAAAAAGATGCAAAGTTGCTCGGAGAAATAGATAAGAGATTGCAATTATTGGAAACCCGCTTAAAGAAAAGACCATCAAGTTTAGAAATATTATATGAACTTCATCAGGTCATACCAAATGAGGTATCTTTAATTAATCTTAATTACGAAGAAGATAATCAGGTAATCTTACGTGGACAAGCTACAGAATTAAATTCTGCATTTAAACTTGTCTTGCAACTTGAGAAGTCATTGGTTTTTAAAAATTTTAATATAAAAGTTAGATATGCTTCCAAGAGAAACACGCAAACAGGTGAGATTGTAGATTTTGAGATAGTTTGTCTTAAGGAAAAATAATTATGGAAAGATTGTTTGCAAAAAGAGAAAGGGTAATATTTTACATTGCAATATTTGTAATTATTTTTAGTATTTGTTTCAATCTTTTAATAGCCCCTATCTTAAATAAAAATCATATGTTGAATAAGGAAATTAATGCCGCAAGAATAAAATTGAAGAAATATTTACAACTCTTGAGTAGAAAAGAATATATTCAAACCAAATACAGTAAATTCACCACAACGCTTGAGTTATCTGACCAAGAGGAAGATACGGCCATCTCTGCTCTATCGGAATTAGAAGATCTGGCTAAGAGGGCAAATATTCACATTATTGATATAAGACCTCAAAGCGCTTCTAAAAATTTGAATCTATACAAAGAAATCTTTATTGACTTAAAAACTACGGGCACGATGGAAGGGTATCTAAATTTTATTTATAATCTTGAAAATTCACTTTCGCTATTAAAGATTAAAAAATTCCAATTAAGCGCCAAGCCTAATAGTCAAATCTTAGAGGGTAGTTTCTATATTTCGCAACTTTTTATTTCAGAATAAGTTTTTATTATTTGTGCTATTTAAATACCAAATGCTTAACAAAAACAAAGCCCCAACAAATTACAACACTATTTTTCTTGACAATATTCTATATATTTATTATTCTACTGGCAACGAAAGGTTTATAAATGGCCCTGGGCGAATTTGGACATTGCTGTGAGATGTGCCAGGTTTACTGGACCTGCGAGACCAAGTGGTATAGGGGCGAAAAAGGCGAAGAGCACATTTGCTGCGAGGTATGCGATTATCATTTAGCATGCTCAAAGAGCGCTAAAAAACAAGACAAGCATAAACACTAAAATATAATAAAATTTATATAACCTACTAAATCCCAACAAAATGTTGGGATTTTTCATTTATAGATAAAACCCTTTAAGGAAAGTACATAGTGCGTGCAGATATAGGCGGCGGTTGCAGCCTCTCCTGCTGCCGTAACTAATTGCCTGAATACTTTTTTGCGTGCATCCCCGCAGGCATAAATACCCTTTACAGAAGCCTCCATCTCTTCATTTGTTATGATATAGCCTTCCGTATCCAAATCAACAACACCCTTTAAGAAATCTGTATTCGGCTCTGTGCCTACAAAGATAAAAATGCCATCTGTTTTTAAAATATAAACTTTATGGTCTTTTAGATTTTCTAAAACTACCTCTTCAATACGATTAGACCCCTTTATTTCCTTAACAATGCTGGAAGAAATAAATTCTATCCTGGGACTTTTAAATAACCTCTCCTGTAGCACCTTGGTTGCCCGCAGTGAGTCTCTCCTGTGCACAAGATAAATCTTCTTACATAATTCATCCAGAAATAACGCCTCCTCAATAGCAGCATCTCCGCCACCCACTACCACTACCTCTTTGTTCTTATACATAGGACCATCGCAGGTAGCGCAATAGGAAACCCCCCGGCCTATAAATCTTTCTTCGCCCTCAACGCCTAATCTTTTTGGGCTTGCGCCAACTGCAAGAATTATACCGTAGCAATTTATAGTTTTATCATTTGTCTTTACTGACTTTGATTTGCCTTCTTCGGTCACAATCTTAGCTACCTTCTCGTATTCAATTTTTAATCCGAATTTTACAGCCTGCTCTTTTAGTCTTGTTATAAGTTCAATTCCAGATATTCCATCGGGAAATCCCGGGAAATTCTCTATTGCCTCTGCTATAATAGCTTGACCACCTAAATTAGTACCTTCCAAGAGAAGTGTATCCATCCCGGCTCTTGAAGTATACAGTCCAGCCGTGAGCCCTGCTATACCGCCACCTATTATTACAATGTCACAACCTAAGTCTCTCATACCTAAATTTCAAAAACAGCCCTATTATACCAAAAATAGAAAATAGCACGCCTATGAAAATTAAAATCCACGCCCTGTCAAGATATTCTCCTAATAGAGCGCTTAGAAACATAAAACTTAAAAATGCCAGATGCGATACTATCTCAAGGCTGCTAAAAATTTTACCGCGCATCTGATTAGGTATTAACTCATGCAAAAGGGTATTATTTGATATAGCAATAGGAGAAACCGAGAGCCCAAGCAAAAACGCTATCAGGGCGGCAACTAAAAACGAACAGGATATTTTAACAAGGGCTGTAAAAGATATAATTAAAATCCCGCATATAATAAGAGAAAAAAATATGATTTTTACCTTAGAAAACCTGCTTCCAAAACCACCGTATATGACAGACCCTAAAAATAATCCTGCGCCTAAAAACATAACAAGAAGCCCTAAATGCCTTGTGGCAGAACCAAGTGTCTGTTGTATAAATATTATTATAATAACGTAAACGGAGCCAATCCCACTCATAAGTAAAAACTGTATCGCTGAAACAAAAAGCACCTTTTTGTCTCTTGGGATATAACTTAGACCTTCCTTAAATTCCTTAAATATGGATTTTTTTTCAATTCTATTTTGTATTTTGTTTAAAATAGAATTCGCTTCTTTTACGCTTATAAGGGTTATCATTACTGCCGATAAAAAGAAGGTGGTACTATCTATATAAAACCCGCCTTTTATACCAACAAGCTCAACCAAGACACCGCCTATGCCAAAACCTAAAATTGCGGCTATCATTGCTGTGGTTGAAGAAAGGGAATTAGCTGCCAGAAGCTGGTTATTTGTCACCAGATCAGGTATTATAGACAATTTAGATGTTAAAAAAAACCTTGTGACAGAATAGGAAAGAAACACCGCTATATATATGGGTAAAATTTTATCCTTAATATCCATCAAGAATAAAGGTATGGATAGAATAAATACTCCTCGCAGGATATCTGATATTATCATTATTCTTCTTCTTGAGTATCTGTCCACATACACACCTGCTACAGGGCCTATTACAAAAACAGGTATTATTGTAAAGGAGAGTAGTTTTGCAAGATTTAGCGTTGAGCCAGGCGAGCGTGCGCTCATAAGCGCAATAAGCGCCATCTGGGTAAGCCTATCCCCAAACTGTGAGATTATCTGGCTAATCCATAAAAGGAAGAAATTTTTATTCTTGAGGATAGAAAAGAAATCTTTCAATCTAATTATTTACGTTATTTGCGATAAGTGGAGCCCGCAGAGGGACTTGACCCCCCCGGACTAGCGCTTTATAAACCCCGCACCTTTTATTGAGCCGAGAGAGAGATTTGAACTCTCGACCTTGGCTTTACGAAAGCCCTGCTCTACCGCTGAGCTATCTCGGCATAATACAAAAAGGTGCGGGGCTACCAGCCAAGCTATGCAAGCGTCATTTCTAAAATCAGTGTCATAGTACCAGAGCATCAAAGTTTAAAAAACATATTCTTTGACACATTGTCACCCTTGACACTTTGATACTTCAAGGTATAAAGCGAAAAGTGCCGAGACCCAGAATCGAACTGGGGACGCCGGGATTTTCAGTCCCGCGCTCTACCAACTGAGCTATCTCGGCACCAAAACCAAAGCAGGTTATTCTGAATATTTTATGTTAAGATTTACTACAGGAGTGCCTGGAATCTCTTCGCCCAATATGCCGCAAGTAACCGCTCTCAGGCTATAGGCTAAATCCTCATCAAGTCCTTTCGTATCCCATTTAACCATATACACATTATCATTCAAGTCATAGTCTGTACCTATTGTATACCATGTTAAACCCTCGTCTGGAGAATACTCAAATCTGACAGCCTCAAGCCTTGGCTCCTCGGCCCTTGAAGGCGCCTCAACGCTGATATTATTCTTGTCTGAGAGAATGTTCCCTTCGGCAAGCGCTTCATTATTATTTTTAAAGGTCTCGCCATACGGAGCTTTAAATGGTAAGGTTTTATCAACTTCTAATGCCTTTTTTAGCCCCTTGCCAAATAATATATCGTCAATAAACAAAGTGCCCTCATTTTCAGTAGGTTTTGACTCAAATACTAACGCAAGTTCTAACATCTTAGTAAAGTCGTATATCGCTCCAAAATCTTCAAGCGGTATGACGACCTTCTGCCATTTACCAATTCTATCTGGTTGATAACTATAATATGTGGGAAGTTTAACAGAGCTTGATATATCTCTTCCGAGTATCATTTCACCATCGTCATCTTGGTCTTGATAAAGAGTGATTTTAAAATTCAAGTTTTCAA
>VGKN01000099.1 GCA_016867055.1 Candidatus Omnitrophota bacterium | reverse complement strand
AAATAGCAGATTTCTATGATGAGCAGGTGGATGCAACAGTCGCAGGCTTAACCGCTATGCTTGAACCCTTAATTATAGCATTTTTAGGGCTTGTTATAGGATTTATAGTTCTTGCTATGTTTTTACCTATATTGAAATTAACCCAACTAATTAGCAAATAACGTCTTTAATAATATACAAACATAGTAATATTTTTATCAAAAAATTGTTATTTATATAGGAAGGATAATCTTAGGATTTAGCTATATCTATCTTTGGTATAGATTATATCACATAATAAAGTGGCATAATCAATTAGCGGCGATAAGAAGATGAGAAGCAAGATGAAGAAGATAGTTGTCCTTATGAGCTATGCTGTGCTTGCTCTTATGGTTGAGGCAGGTGTTAATACTGAGGCTTCTGAGGCTGCTTGCGAAGAGGCATGGCGAATTAACTGCGGAGCCTCGTTTGACTATACCGATCCTTTGGGAAACTGGTGGGTTCAGGACGAGGAATTCATAAGGCTCTACAGGTGGGGATATACGGGGCAATACTCGTTTCCAGCTCTACCACAGAACCTATAGAACGAACGGATTTACAAGCTATTTTTCAAACTAATCGCTGGGGTAATATGGCATACAAGATTGAGGTGCCCAATGGTGATTATCGTGTGACCCTGATGTTTGCCGAGACCTATTGGAATGAGCCCGGAAGGCGTGTATTTGACATCGCATTAGAAGGTAACATCATGTGGCGAAATATGGATATCTTTGCTTGGTCAGGCGGCAAGAATATTGCTATGGAACTCACGGCAGATATTAAGGTAACCGATGCCTGTTTGGATATAGCCTTTCCTACCATCTATCAGGATTACCCGCTCATATGCGGGATAAGGGTTGAGGTGCTTAAGGTGTCAGATGAGGCGTTCTTAGATTTTATAGCGAAGAAGATGTTCTGGTTTTTCTGGAATGAGGTAAACCCGACCACAGGTCTTGTGAAATGGGGCGAGAATAACTGGGATACAGGATATGCAAACGTCTCGAGCCTCGCTAGCGACGGCTTTGCATTATCTATTTATACCATCGGCGCCCAGCGGGGCTGGGTATCAAAATACGATGCGTATCAGAGGGTAATGAAAATACTCAACTCGTTTGACTCGCTCCTACCAAATCTGCACGGTTTTTGGTACCACTACGTATATATGGATACAGGCCAGCGGGCTGATAACAGCGAGGTCTCAACCGTAGATTCAGCCCTTTTTATTCTCGGTGCCTTGCAGGCCGGCGAATATTTTAAAGATATATATCCAGAGGTAGCGGCGAAGGCAGACCTATTATATAAACGAATGGATTGGACATGGTTTACAGGCGTGTCAAACGGCGATCCATCGCAGGAAAAATTTGTAAATATGGGATGGAGACCGGATAACGACGGATATATATATATATATATATATATAATTCCTTCAGGTAAACCAGAGGGAGGGTATTATTGTAATGATTGGTGGAATAGATACTGCGAATCTATATTTGTAGATTTACTGGCACTTGGTTCTCCCACCCATCCCATAAGCGTCGATATGTGGCGGTATATGACCAGAAACTGGGTAGATGCTTTTGGTTATCACTTCATACAGGAACCGCCGCTGTTCACTCATCAGTACCATCATCTCTTTTTTGATCTCGTTGATATATGCGATGATTTTGTGGATTATTTTCTAAATACCCAAAAGGCAACACTTGCAAACAGACAGACGTGCATTGAGGATCCGCGGTATGAACCGAAAAGATGGGGCCTTACTGGTTGCGGAGGCCCGCCCATCGGCGAATACCGTGCTTACGGTGGGTATCCAGGGGGATGGCATGATGGCACAGTTGCACCGACAGCAGCGGCAACAGCTCTTATGTTTACACAGGATGAGTCGTTAGAGACGATACGCTACATGTTTTTTAAATATAAGCATATGATTTGGGGCCGTCACGGATTCTGTGACTCCTTTAACATTCAGGAGAATTATAGAAATCAAGCGGCAAGCGGTCTTAATAATGGCGCTATGATGATAGGGATAGAGAACTATAGATCCGGGTTAATAATGAATACATTTATGAATAATCCTTATGCAAAAAATGCCCTTACTATAGCAGGATTTAGAGATACACCTCAAGTTACAGAATCCTCTTTTGAAAATGAGACACTAAAAGGGAAAATGGCTTTTGATGGCAACCCCACTACTCGCTGGTCTTCAGCCTGGGCAGATACGCCACAGTGGCTGGAGATAGACTTTAAGGACAAGAAGACATTTAATAAAATAATAATAAACTGGGAAACCGCATACGCTAAGTCCTACAAGATCCAAGTATCAAATAATCGTATTAACTGGACAGATATTTATTCCACGGAGAACGGCGATGGTGACATTGATGAGATAGTATTTAATTCAACCACTGCCCGTTATGTCAGGATATATGGAACAGAGAGGCAGACACAATGGGGTTATTCTATCTGGGAGGTTGCTATAGAAAATACCCCCGGTTATTGGATATTGAACATGACCGAGATGGATTGGTATGAAAATGTGGCATCCTATTATTCAACTGGTGCGGCAGTATGTCAAATGATTCTGAACTACATAAGAGAAGGTGCAAATGTGCCAGCGCTCTATAATCAGAATCTAATCTATGAATATGCACGATACCCTAACCCTTGTGATGGTACCGAGCTAAACCCTGATGAGATAGATAAAGCCCTTGGACATTTCGACCCATATGATTACATAGTCTCTAACTGGGCAGATGTATATGATTCTCTTATAGATGGTAACCCATATCAAAGGATATAATTATACGGTTGATACATATAATCCTAATTTAGACCCTTATGCAATAAATAAGTATATGCGTGATATATGCCATTGGATGGCTTACACAGTTACAAAAGAGGACTGGTGGCGTAATGGAGACTTGGTGGCGAGACCCAATACCCCTGCCGCAATACCTATATACGGAACATACAATCACTGGGTTACGGTAAAGGGATGTGTTACAGGTGAAAATCCATGCCCCGAACCTCATACGAATCCCTGGAATACGCCGAATTTTACGGTTTATGGTTTTTGGATAAAGGATCCACTCATAAGCGGTCTGGGGCAGGATACATATAAAAGCGCTGCAGAATGTAGCTTGACGTATTTCCTTCCCCTATCCACAAGAGATTCCTATAATGGATTGCTTTTACAGGTAGCAGAGCCTCCAGCGCAGATTAGCAACGCTACAATTGAGATATCAAAACCCATTCCAGATGCCACAAATCTTATAAACATAGGAATAAATAATGGTATGAAGGATGCTCCGATGGCAGGAGTAGCCTCTGTAAATACGGTCTCAACCGACCAAGGGAACGCTAAGGTTCAAAAGAAAAACTGGAGGGACCTTGTAGACCCTTACCTTTTAACTGATCCTGAAGCAGTGGCTATTTTTGAAGGTACTGAGATGGGAAAACCTATTTTAGTGAAGAGGTTAGATAAGAAAAATTCGGATTATTATCTTGTGCCATTTGGAAAAGGAGTTTATGGAAAAGGATTTCTGACCTCAGCTGTTATAATTCTTGACTCAAAAGGAGGATATTTTAAAGAAGCAAGTTGGACGAAAAATCCCGAGAGATTTCTTAGAGTGAGAAAAGCAAGAGCGCTCGAATTAGCGCGAAGATATATAGTTCAAAACTTTCCCCGCGTAGCAAGGAATAGATTAATGGAGAAAAGAAGAAAACATATTAGTCGCATAGAAGCCGAGCTTGTATGGCAGCCTAATAGCTTCTCCGCATCGCCCTATATGCCCTATTGGAAAGTTGATATTGATGGTTTTATCTTGTATGTTACGCAAGAACAAAAAGTCTTCGGGGAGAAAGAAAATAAGAATAGAGCCTATTTTATTGACCATAGTCATCTTGACGATGTAAAAATCGTAGTCCCTTAAAGAGATTTTTGTATATGTGTTGACATCTTAATGGTGGCGTGCTATACTTTTATTGGGAGTTATATATAAATTAGAATTTTTTAGAAAGGGGGTGAAATAAGATGAAAAGGCTAAATCGTAAAGGTTTTACCTTGGTAGAGCTGATGATAGTTATTGCTATTATCTCTTTGTTAGCTGCTATAGCCATACCAAACCTGATGCGCTCAAGGATAAGCGCAAACGAATCTGCTGCCATAGCAAACCTAAGGACTCTCAGCACTGCTTGTGAGAGCTTCAGGGCTGCCCAGACACCGCCAAGTTATCCGGGAGGTATGTGGGCACTTACCGCTGCAAACCCACCTTATATAGACAACAGGTTCAATGCTGCAGCGGGAGCAGGCGTACAGGGCTACAGGTATGTTTACGCTGCTGGCGGTGCAAATATGTATAGCATAACTGCTACTCCAGTAACACCTAATGTTACAGGCGTAAGGATATTCTTCGTAGACCAGTCAGGCGTAATCAGACTTAATAACGCCGCAGGTGCGCCAATACAATAATCTTAGGCCTAAGCCAAGGCAACCTAAAAAGCCCCGATGTTTTATCGGGGCTTTTTTATTTGACTATTTAGTTTTAAAATTGTATTATTATATTAATGTTTTTTAAATTAAGAAATCCAAAATCCTATGTTGGTATTGATATAGGAAGCTCCTCTGTAAAGGTTGTTGAGCTAAGCAAGAGGCCTGAGCAATTTGAATTACTGAATTTTAGCAGGATTCCCCTATCTGAGAATATTGTAATCCTTGATTCTATCAAGAAAGCCATTAGGGAAGCCAAGATAATCTCAAAGTCTGTAAATACCTCTGTCTCTGGAAAAAGCGTTGTTGTCAGATACATCAGCCTTCCCAAGATGACAAAACAGGAGCTTAAAAGCGCCATAAAATTTGAGGCAGAGAAATATATCCCTTTCAGCGTTCAGGATGTGGTATTGGATGCCCAGATTATAGGGGAGGCTTTGGAGGACAACAAGATTAAGGTTATACTTGTTGCGGCAAAAAAAGACTTGATAGAACACACCATAAAACTTTTAGAGGACTGTGGGCTTGAACCCTCCGTTATAGATATAGACTCATTTGCCATCGCGAACGCATTTCAATTTAATTTTAATTTTGAGAATGATAATTCTTATGTGTTGGTTGATGTAGGTGCAAGACTTACTAAGATCAATATTATTTCCAAGGATATTTCGTATCTCACACGCGATGTTGAAATAGCAGGCGATGCAATTACCCGTTATTTGTCTGACAAACTGAATATCCCATTTGATGAGGCGGAGAAGCTTAAATGTAATCCTAAGGAAAAAGAGGAGCTTGTCAGGGAGGCCTGCCAGTTTGCCATGGAAGGGTTATTTAACGAGATAAGGCTTTCGTTGGATTACTATGAAAGCCATTTTGAAAAACCGATAGAGGCTATTTTTTTGAGCGGTGGAACAAGCCTCCTTAAAAACCTCGATAAAATTTTTAATGAAAATCTCAACATTGAGACAAAAGTTTGGAGTCCCATCAAGGCTATTAAAGTCGGTAGGGCTATTCTAAACAGAGGCCTTCCTGAATTTGCAAGCCAATTTGCGGTAAGCATAGGGCTTGCTCTTAGAAGTGCTCAGTAAAAATGATAGAGATAAATCTACTGCCAGAAGAATATAGGAAAAGAAAAAAGAAAAAGATAATAGTCTTGCCCAAAGGGCTTGGATTTTTTATAGGTTTATGGTTTTTTGGTTTATTTATTATGTTTGGACTTCTTTTGAATATAACGGTTGAGTCAAAGAACGCAAAGGTTGAAAAATTAGAGAAAGAATGGGCTCTTCTCCAACCCAAAAAAACACAACTTGAAACGTTAAAAACTGAGGCTAGCACGCTTGAGGGCGAGCTTAACCTATTCAGAAGGGTTTTGTATAAAAGGTTTTACTGGTCTGAGAAACTTAATAAAATAAGCGATAATATATTGGATGGGGTATGGCTTAACAGTTTATCTATTGGTACTGGCGAAGAAAATGTAGGAATGGTTTCTGCAGAACTTCCAAGGAATGCGGTTCACTCTTTGACTATCTCAGGAAGCGTATTTTCAAGGGTTGCCGGAGAGGAGGATTCAATAAGCCAATTTATTAAGAGTTTAAAAGAAGATAAGGAATTTTCTAAGGATTTTAAGGATATAGAGTTGAAGTCTGTTCAGACGAAGAAGATAGCCGATAAAGAGGTAAAGGATTTTGTAATCATCCTTTCACTAAAAGAAGAGGAGCCGATAGAGTAA
>VGKN01000098.1 GCA_016867055.1 Candidatus Omnitrophota bacterium | reverse complement strand
CCATCCCGAGCATAGTCGAGGGATAGCCCGGGGATTTCTGCGAGGGATTAAATATTGCGCATCTCTTCAATTTTATCTATCACCCTTCTCTCTTCTATCTCACTATTATCCTTAAGATTGGTAACTATGAAATTAAGCAACCTTACCTTATCAACAGGAGCAAGTTCGCCAAACTGGATGCCTGTTAAAAAATATCTCCTGCCACCTTTACATCTGTAAGAGACCTCGTTCTGCCACATTATATTACCCTTTGCCCTTATTGAGCTTGATTCATCAGGGAGTTGTATCTCTAAAGATAAAGGAGCGCCTTGGTCTATTTTTTCCGTTATAAAAATATTAATACCTCCAAGGGCAATATCCTTGCTCAATGTCCTTCCCTTTATCCTTGGTTTTTCCAAACTACTGTAATCTATAATTAACATAATATGTAGCCGAATAAATTTCCTTGATTCAATTCCCATTTTTATGCCTTCTAATTTATCTCAAATAATACCTTTTCCAATTCTTCAGGTATTCTTTCATTTTGTTATAACCCAAATCAAAAAGGGCTTTTTTATCCTCCTCGCTTATATCAAACTGAATGGAGCGAATTTTACCAGAAGAAATTGTAATACTATAGACATAGGGTGCCTTCTTTATCGCTTCAGTATCATGATAAATATTCACAGTGTTTATAATCTGTTTCATAAAATCAACCACATCGCTAATAGAACCTACGTCATTTCTCTCGTCATCTACAAGTATAAATCCGAATGTGGGCACATCCCTTTCTGTAAAATGACCGAATAAATCAGCAGGGTAAGTAGACAAGATACTTCCATCAAGCATAAGGCATTTGGAATTTCCGGCAGGTAATAATGGGTCATTCCACTCAACAGGTGTAAAAAATAAAGGAATGGCCACGGACATCTTTATCGCCTCTGCCACTTCCAAATCAGGATATTTCTCTTTGTCAAAAATAACTCTTCTGTGATGGAATATATCAGTTGCAACAATCTTTAAAGGCACCTTCAAATCCTTAAAGGTTGATATCCCCTTCTTATTCAGCAACTCCTTTATCCATTTGTAGATAACATCGCTATTAAAATAGGAATAGTTTTTTGCCAAAGAATCTATATGGATAATAAAATATGGGAATTTTATCTCGCCTTGCACAAAGTTTTTGAAATCTGTATCTGAAATAATCTTAGCGATTTCTCTTGGCGTGTAGCCCGCTGCATATAAACTCGCCAATACTGCACCGGCAGATGTCCCACCTACCCTTTTGAACACAATAGCCTCCTCATCACAAGCGTATATGGCACCTGACAACGCAAGGGAACTAACTCCGCCTCCGCTAAATATTGCATTTGCCTTAATCTTCTTTAATCTTTTTGCTTTATATTCCCTTACTACAAAATTCTCTAAGAATTCCTTAAATGTCCGGGGGTTAGATATAGTCTTATCCCTATCCTCAGCATAAGAAACTGAGATGGTAAGATAATATATTATAAGAAATACCAGGGTCTTATTAAAAAAAATGGAATTGTTTTTCATATATCTTGATTTAGTTTGACTATAGCGTCTATTTCCACCTTTACATTCATCGGTAACCTTGCTACACAAACAGTGGTTCTTGCAGGGGGTTGTTCTGGAAAATATTCTGTATAGATTTTATTAAATCCCTCGAGATCATTCATATCGGAAAGATAGCAGGTGACCTTTAAAACCTCTTTCATTTTACTACCAGAATCCTCAACTATTGCCTTTAGATTCTCTAAGACCCGCTTTGTTTGACCTTCAATTGTTTCAGAAATAATCTTTCCTGTCTTCGGTTCTATGGGAATCTGTCCTGAGATATACATAATGCCATTGTAGATTATTCCTTGAGAATATGGCCCCTTTGGCTTTGGTGCTCTCTGACTACAAAGAATTTTCTTATCCATTTTCTTTTATTACTCAATAAATGATATATCTAATATTATATTGTAGCAGTTTTTTTCAAATAAGAAAAGGCACTATCTAAAAATTAGAAGGATAAATATATTTGAGAGGGAGGTTTTTATGATAAATTCACTGGTAAGAGGATGGAATAAGCCATGGTAAGTTTATATTTTGCCTCTTCCATTTTTTTACAAGCCTATATCCCATAAAACGAAATAATGCATTCCTAAAATGAAATTTCATAAACAACGCTAAGGATCTAAAAAGCGAATAAAATTTTCCATACGCTCTGAATACACTCGTCTGAAGTTGTTTTGCGGTTAACCTCTTTGGCTTAAAAACTACATGATGGCCATCATAAAGACCCCAGTCTTTTGTAAAAATTCGCTTTTGTGCTTCCAAAAAGTTATAGACCTCTGTTCCCGGTAGCGGGGTTAAAATCATAAATTGTATCGTATCTATCTTCTGCCTTAATGAAAACTTAAGTGTCTCCCAAACAGTTTTCTCGCTATCCTCATCTGAGCCCAGCACAAACATACCGTGAACCTTAATCCTGTGTTTGTGGAAAGCGCGTATGGCTTCTTTAATCTGGGAGACACTTTGTCTCTTCTGGTATGCTAACAGGGTCTTTTGATTGATAGATTCAAAACCAACGCATACATACCTGCAGCCCGCTTTTGCCATAAGCCAAAGGAGTTCATCATCATTAGCTATATCAGTGCGAACCTGGCAAGACCACTGGTGTATTTTATTCTTTATCATAAGACATAACAGTTCTTTCGTGCGCTTTGTATTTGCAGCAAAGTTATCGTCGCAGAAAAAAAAGAACTTGCCTGCGTTGGAGATAATCTCACTGATTACACTCTGGGCGCTTCTAAATCTATAATTACGACCAAAAAATTTAGTTACAGAACAGAAATTACAATTATAGGGACATCCGCGCGATGTAGAAATGGGAGTAATCTTAAGCGGTAATCTTGCTCCCTTAATAAGGGAAAAATCAGGAAAGGGGAGTTCATCTAAGTTATCTATTGGCGAACCTTGGACAAAGGTGGATGTGTTTTTTCCTTCTATAACATCAGCAATAACGCTATCTGCCTCACCTATCACTACCTGCCTTGCAAATTTTATTGCCTCTTCAGGCATAAGGCTTGCATGTGATCCGCCCATAATTACACGCTCTTTAGGAAATTTCTTGGCTATCTCATATCCACGCTTTGCAGTTGAGGTAAGCATTGAAATCCCAATTATATCTGAATCTAATTTAGAATAATCGGGTATGAAGATATTTTCTTTATAGATTTCTACAGTATGGCCCCTTTTTTTAAGGATAGTTCCCAAGTAAAGAGGACCGAGCAAGGGTATAGATATCCTGCTGTAAACATTTGCACCTGTAGAGCGTGGTTCAATGAATGTAATCTTCATTTCAAATTATTTTTTTATCACCTTCACATTAACTGCGTATGGTCCCTTATCGGATTTCTCCACATCAAATTCTAATTCATCCTCCAGGCCTAATGATTCGAAGTTTGTTCCTACAAGACTACTTTTATGAAAGAAAACCTCTCGTCCATCAGAATCCGATATAAATCCAAATCCCCTATCGCGAATTAATCTTTTTACCCTGCCCTTATGCATCTTCTCCTCCTATTAATTAAGCACGCAACTTATTAAATAAAGTACCTTAAAATCCGCACCCTGAAATTTGAATCACTATGCGGCTTCTAAGGAAACATAAGTTGCTGTGCAAGTTATTTATCCATATTAATAAAAAAACCGTAAGACATAGTATTTTTAGCTTACGGTAAAATCTATATCCTATATCTATTTTATTCCAATCTTAATAACTTGTCAAGAAAATTACAGGGGTTCATATGCAGGGGTCTTTAATAAGACCAGAAATTTTTTGATTTGGCCTTGAACTAATTATCTTCCAAGCCAAAAGTCCTAAAAACACCGAGACGCTATTAAGCAGGATATCTGAAATGGTACAATATCTATTTGGAAGTATAATTTGGATAAATTCGTCAACAATACCTACAATAAAACCAATCAAGAAAATTCTTAGACTTGAATATCTATCGGTACCCTGCTTTTTTAGAGAGTGCCCTATTAAAAAAGGAAGTAGCCCGTATTCAAAGAGGTGAATACGCTCCACAGCCAATTTCAAATTTGAAAAAACCAGAGATACCAAGACAGCGATTAGACCAAGATATAGATATAGTAAAAACCTTCTGCATTTTAAAACAAAAATGGTATAGAAGATTATTACAAAACCAAATAAAAAAAGAAGCACGCTTGGAAAATAATCAAATCTCTTACCAAAAAACTTAATTGCATTGTTCCATAAAAAGGGCAGAAATGGCAAGTTTATGTAAATGAGGGCTATATATGTTATAACCCACCGCCAATTTCTAAAAAATTCTTTTAAATGAACCTTGTCAATATTCTTCAACTAATCCATAAAAAGTTATTCTTTAACACAAATTTGGCAAATAAAAACCAGGTTATCATAAATTAGCATAAGAAGATATCTGTGAGATTAGATAAAATCCTTTATAATTTATATCGGAAAGATTTTCCAGAACCCTCTTTAAAGGTTGGGCTATAGAACTTGGCAAAAAGTGCCAAGACAAAAATTCCACCTAAAAATCCTCCTATTGTATCACTTATCCAGTGGGCGCCTAAATACACTCTGCTAAATGCCATAATTATTATTGAGATTAAAAATAATATTTTATAGAATTTTACATTATTAAGCAAAAAATAATATATAAAACCAAGAACAAATGTAAACTTTAACATATGTCCGCTTGGGAATGAGTAAGGTGCCTTAATATGTAATATACCAAACTTAAACATATTATGGTCAAATTCTAACGGAGGGCGAGGTTGTTGTGAAAAACTTTTGCCTATACATTCAAAGAAAAACAAAAATAAAGAAAAGAATATATAATAACTTGCAAGTTTTATCTTTCGGCGCTTATAGAGGAAGAATAATATAATGAATGAAATGGCTAGACAAAACTCTGCTGAGCCAAAAAGGCTAAGGAAACTTAAGATGTAATTAAGAGATGGATTGGCAATTAGGTTTATTGTCTTAGTTATATAATAATCAAATTTAGCTAAAAACTTATTATAAACTAATAAATAAATGGCAAGGTAGGATAATCCACTTATTAATAGAACGCTATTTATTTTCTTCACATACTTTGGGGTGCGAGGGATTAAATCAAAGAATGATTATATTCCAACTTTCCTTGCAAGCCACATAAATAGTATTCCTAAAGAAAATATTATAATCGCAAGGCTCGATTTTTTAAGATTTGTCTCCTTATGAAGCTCTGGCACAAGGTCTGTGCTCGCTATGTATATAAATCCCCCACTGGTTATTGCCAGTAGCATAAATGAAAAATTTACAACTCTTTCAGAAATAAAATATCCTAAGATAGCCCCTCCAAATGCAGTAAGTGCAATCAGGAAATTAAAGAAAAGCGCCTTCTTTTTATTAAAACCACCGTACACAAGCACGCCAAAATCACCTAATTCCTGCGGTATCTCATGAAATATCACTGCCAGAGTGGTTATTATGCCTACTTTTAATGAAAAAGAGAAACTTACCGCTATCACCATACCATCTATAAAATTATGCACCGCATCTCCTATAAGGTTTAGATAGGTAAAGGTATGGATATCGCAAACTCCATTATGACAATGCCTCCAGTGTAGGTATTTTTCTAAGATAAAAAAAGCTAAAAAGCCAAAAAGTACACTTAAAAATACAGTCTGGGAACTACCCTTCTCCAGCGCCTCTGGTATTAGATGTAAGAATGCTCCACTTAACAGCGCTCCTGCAGAAAATGCCACAACAAAAAATAAACTCTTGGTTAATAACCTTTCCTTTATAAAAAAACTGACTATGCCGACAAGTGATATCAGGCTTACAATGAGGATGCTTATCAAGATATAAAAGAGTTTTAGCATATCAATCCTAATCAATATAGACTTTTAACATAATTTCTAAGCCGAATCAATTTAAAAAATGACTTTTTTCAATCCTTGTTTTAATGGATTATCCCCTCAAACATGCAAGAGATATATTATATTTTATAGAACTTGATATGTTTCAATCCTTGTTTTAATGGATTATCCCCTCAAACATCACTCGGGAAAATATCTTTATATTGGTTTATTGTTTCAATCCTTGTTTTAATGGATTATCCCCTCAAACTTAGACTATTCCCTAAACAATACATTGAATGAGTGTCGTTTCAATCCTTGTTTTAATGGATTATCCCCTCGGATTATCCCCTCAAACTCTCCTGGTAGC
>VGKN01000097.1 GCA_016867055.1 Candidatus Omnitrophota bacterium | reverse complement strand
TATCACAAAACATCCGCGCAACTGGTTGCTCTTTTGACTCCCAGGGAAGTATCGCAAATGTAGTGGGGTCAGGCCGAGCAATCATATCTGATTCCTCTATTCTGGCAAAACCCTCAATTGACGAACCATCAAATCCCATGCCATCTTCTAAGGCGTGCTGTAATTCATCCACCGTTATGGTAAAACCTTTCAGGAACCCCAAGACATCTGTAAACCATAAACGTATGTACCTTACCTTATATTCTCTCACCAACTTAATCACGTCTGATATTTTCTTTGGTTTTACTCTAATCATTTTCTCCTCCAATTTATTTTTAGAAAATTTTCTATCCTTGAAAGTGCTTCTTTCAGATTATCAAAACTTGAAGCATAAGAAATGCGCACATAGTCATTAAATTCACTGCCAAAAGCAGTGCCGGGAACAACAGCTACTTTTTGTTGATTAAGCAACTCCTGTGCAAAATCCAAAGCCTTCATTTTTGTATTTTTTATTGAAGCAAAAATATAAAATGCACCCTGCGGTTTAAAACATTCAAGTCCCAAACGGTTGAGTTCGGTAACGATAAATTCTCTCCTTCTTTTATATTCGCGCTTCATCTCCTCAACTGAACGCCTTCCTGTCTCAAGCGCCTCGCAAGCCGCCATCTGAGAGGTTATAGAAACACACATTATAGTATATTGATGAATCTTTGTCATTGCCTGTATTATCTCTTTTGGCCCGCAGGCAAAACCTACACGCCAGCCTGTCATAGCATAACTTTTGGAAAAACCGTCAAGATAAATTGTGTTGTTTCTTGCGCCTTTAAGCGTTGCAAATGGTGTATGTTCAAAGTCATAGGTAAGGTCTCCGTAAATCTCGTCAGATATGCAAAGCAATTTATGTCTCAATAGTATTTTATTAATCTCATTTAATTCCTTCTTTTTATAAGAAACCCCTGTGGGATTTGTAGGATAATTTAAGATAAGAGCCTTTGTTTTCTTATCAATATTTTTTTCTAAGCTTTTAGGGCTTAACTTGAAGTCAGTTTTACTTGTATCTATATACACAGGTTCTCCACCTGCCAATTCTGTAACAGGTCCATATGAAACATAACTCGGAGTAGGAATAAGGATTTTATCGCCAGGATTTATGATGGCACGCAGGCTCACATCCATAGCCTCGCTTACACCTACAGTGATTAAGATTTCTTCATCCGGAGAATACGCAAGATTATGCCTGTTTTTAAGATACCTTGCTATGCAAAGCCTCAATTTATAAAGCCCCTTGTTTGAGGTATAGGAGGTAAAGCCCTCTTCAAGAGAATATATTCCTGCCTCGCATATCTGCCATGGGGTAACAAAATCTGGCTCGCCTACACCAAGGGAAATAACCTCCTTCATACCCAATACAAGGTCAAAGAAAGCGCGTATACCTGAGGGCTGCATATTCTGGACTTTAGTAGAAATTCTCATGATAGATATAGAAATAGTAAATAGTAATTAAGGAATTAGTCTTTCCTTTTAAGTTTTATCGTACTATCAATTAAGGAATTTAACATTTTAACGACTTTATCTTCCTGTTCAACTAAATTATTTAAATCACCATTGGATAAATAATCCGCATCAAAAGAGGCATAACTATCGCTCTTTAACTCTACCAAAGAACCTCTTGCTATACGATAGAATTGTATGCTTTCCTGAAAATGATACCTACCAAATCCTTCGGCAATATTTCCCATTACATTTCTTGCGCATTCCCGCATATGCCTTTTGAGGTTATATTCTTCAGATTTAGGAAATTTGGTTATTATTTTATAAACCATTTTCATTAAAATTCTGGCTTCTTGCCAAACTTTTAGATCTTCTAATTTTTGTATACTCACTACCAATTCCCAATAACTACTGAACTATTTCCATATCTAATAAGATATTGCTATCCTCTTATTCTCTTCCCTGTGTTTCAATATCACTCCATCTTCCTTATATTTTTTAAGCAAAAAGTGCGTTACGGTCCCACGGACGTTTTCCATAGGAGATAACTTCTCCGCCACAAACCTGCTTACAGTATGTAGATCCCTTCCCTCAACCACCAGAAGTAAATCGTATGTGCCGGAAACGAGATAACAACTTGTAACCTCTGGAAATGAATAAATCCTTTCGGCAATCCTGTCAAATCCAAGATTCTTCTGAGGAATTATGTTTACCTCAATAAGCGCCCTTACCTCGCTGTTTGCATCCTTTATCAATTCTCTATTTATAACAGTCTTATACTTAAGTATTACCCCTGATTTTTCATATTTTTTTATTGCCTTCTTTACATTAGATACGTTTTTCTTTGTAAGCTTTGCTATCTCTTCTGGCGTCAATTTTGCATTCTTTTCTAATATTTCAAGTATCTCATCCATTTTTAATTACCTCCTTTAATGAGCAGATGAGTTACGGAGCGAAGAATGAGTGACCGTAACTCATAGTCCCGAAGTATCGGGATGTCTGCGAATTAAACCCTTGACATTTTGCCTGAGGAAATGAGTTTATCATTTTCTCTATAGTTTCTCTCCTTGTCCTTCCATTTTTAAACTGTCTCTCTCGCTTAAAGGACTCTGAACGTGAATTGAGCTCCTCATAATAGATTAACGTGGGTAACTTATTTCTGGTAGAGTAAACCTGACCTTTTATATGCTCTCTAAGACGTTTGACTAAATTATTTGTATGACCATAGTATTTAGTTCCATCTTTGCATTTCAGAATATAGAAATAATAAGTTGTGTCTTCATTTGATAAAAATTTAGACATAAAATAACATAGTAATTATCATACGTCAATAAGAAATAGGCAGGACGAATTAAGATGGGGAGGAAAGTGGGATTCAATCCTTATTTTTATATGAGGAATCTACTTATTTCTTTTTATGCTTAACAATTTGTAATAATCTTTCCAAATCTATTTTGTCCTGAGTCCTCTTTGCTTTCTTTTTTGCCTGGATGAGTTGGGAAATACCTAAGATATTAATGGGTGTTTTCCCATAATGGGTCTTTTTTCTATTTTCCCAGGCCAGCTCAAAGGACACGCCCGGCAAATCCATCATAATGTCAATTCTTACAGGCGCTACCCCTATTTGAAAGATCATATTCCTGTCTTTAAAATCGTCAGGCGATACCCGAGTAAGGGGTGCCCCAAATTTCTTAAGCGACTGATAAATTCTATTTACGTCGTTTGCCTCAGGACTAATCCAGATATCTATATCTTTGGTATATCTGGGTTCAGAATAAAATATAACTGCGTATGCTCCTACAACCAGATATTTTATTTTACAATCGTTCAATATTCTGAACAGTTCTTCGTAATCGTGGCTTATATCCATATTTACCTTTTATTTTAAAAAACTCACCTATCATTAACCAAGTGGCAGAAAAGCGAGCCAAGGCTCCTGCCCTGCGCCAAAATTTTATATCAAACTCGTCTGCCTCTTTAAATGAATGGGCCTTATGCACCCAAATCTTTTTCATAGTTTAATTATATCAAATATTAAGTTGAGACACCACTAAATTTATCTGTTGGGAAGGGGTTTTGAGAACGTTAAAACCTATGAAGATATCTGGCAGGATATAATAACTTGTTTTTATAAATTCTTATTTTTTATCCTTATCTCTATCGCTCTTTCTTGACTGAATGACCACATAAACCACAAACCATACCACGCCTAACAAAAGAATAAGAATAGGCCAGTCGCGTATAAGTCTATTCATCTATTTCACCCCTTTTATTTTTTGTCTTTTTTAGAATATTTTTCTTCTACTCTAATAGATTTTGCTACTTTTTTATTATCCTTCATCTCATAGGTTAAACTAATCACATCGCCTTTTTTGATATTTGATGGCCTTGCCACCTTGCCATCCTTCCATATAAATGTTGAACTTGGATCAATAATAATCGATATCTTTTCATTTTGCTCTGTTTTAAGTTCAAAAGTGGGAGAGGATGGATCCTTTATATTTATAGAAACAACACTTCCTGAAACAGAGATGGTGGTAATAGGCAGAGTTTTTATAGACACCTCTTTCCTTTCAACGCATCCCTGATTTATAAACACTGCTATTACCAACGAGATGACAAAGACTTTTATATTTTTAGCCATTTTATTCACCCCTTTCAATCTATTTTAATCGTTTAAATATCTACTGAGTTTTAACCAGGTTTTTTTACCAACCACACCGTCAGGGTTTAGTTTATTCGCCTTTTGAAATTCCCTTATTGCCCTTTTTGTCTGTTCTCCTGATTTACCATCAATAGTACCTTTGTAGAACCCTGCATTTTTTAAAGCGAGTTGTAACTTTCTAACAGGTATGTGTAAAGATAGGTCTTCTTTTTCAGATTTGAGTAATCCCTTTGAAGTATAATAATCTTTTTCTCTTAAGCGTGATTCCAACTCGTTAATTTCTTTTTCCTTCCGGGATAACTGTGTTTCTAAAAGATTTATTTTGTTTTGGAGTTCTTGTATAGTTACTATATTGGCTTGTTGAGTTTTTGGCGTCGCACAACCTATAATAGAAAAAGTTAGTATTATCAATAGCATAAATAAAATTATATTTTTAAACATTTAGCCTCCCTCCTTTTTTATTTTATCTGTAGAGAGATACTTGTTCAATCCTTCTAAGGTTTTATCTCCAACAATTCCGTCAGGCTTTAGACCCTTTGATTTCTGAAATTTCTTTAAGGCTTTCCTGGTTCTCTTACCCATTTTCCCATCTATAGGACCAGGATTAAATCCAGCAGTTTTTAAAGCGACCTGAATTTGCCTTATGTTTTTTTTCAAGACGGGTTTAATATCTTTTATCTTCTCTCCGTCTTCCAAGGGTTTTTTATCGGGATAAGAAATTTCTTCTATCCTCTCAGAGATTAGTTGGGTGGATTCTTTAGAAAGAGGTGGCTTTTGTTGTTTTAATAATTCTTCGTCTACCTCAATTAACCTCGCCCACGTCTTGGAATCTAAGGTTCCTTGTGGTTTTAAATCATTTGCCCTCTGGAATTCCTTTATTGCCTTTCTGGTTTTTTCCCCTAATCTGCCATCAACAGAACCTGGGTCAAAACCAGCCTTTTTAAGTATTCTCTGTATCTCCTCTACTCTTGGGTTATATCCAAAACCTGTTCCAATTATTTCTATCTCTTCTGCCTCTTCGCTGGTTTTAGTTAAAAATCGGTTTATGAAATCTTTTATAGGATTTATAAAGATAATGGTTAAAGTTACAATAGCTAAAATAACTAATATCTTTAATATTACTGCTTTCATTCTATCGGTATAATAATTTTTTGCCCTGCCTTAAGTTTATTTGGGTTCTTTATCCTGTTTTTGTTTAATTCATAAAGATATTTCCAGCGGTGCCCACTGCCAAGTTGCTCTTGGGCTATTTTCCAGAGACTGTCTCCTTTTTTGATGGTATATTCTTTGGTTGATACCTTAATCTCGCTTTCTATCTTTCTTTCTTCTTCTATAATAAATTTCCTTTCGTCTATCTGTTTTACCCCTTCAATCTCTGGTTTGCCTGGATAGGGAAGCATTACCTCTTCAACCTCAGCAATTATAAAGTGGGCATTTCTATCTTTCTGCATACCTACGAGGTCAGTTATGGGTGCTACTGCATCGAGTTTACCACGGCTAATTATACGGATACGCTTTTCAGAAATACCGCTGTCGAGCATAAACTCCTTAACTGCTTCTGCACGGCGTCTACCCAATTTTTCATTGTAAGATTCTGGGCCGCGGATATCGCAGTTACCAGTTATAAGAATGCTTGACTGGGGATTTCTCCTTAATGTTTTTATAGCATTTTCGAGTATTTCTGCTGCATCTTCGCGTAAATTGGCTTTATCAAAATCAAAGTAAATCTTAACGTTCTTGATTATCTTTTTTATAAGCAACGAGGGTCTTAATTCTTCAGGTTTGGGCGGAGGAAGTTCTTCTTCCTTATAATCATAGATAATTTTGTAAACATAGACATAGCCTCTATTTCCCCAGGGTCTGATTTTCCCAGGTATCTCTGGCCACCACCAATAACCTCCGTGCTCCTCATCTTTTACAGGGCCTGGTTTGGCATCAGTTGGCCACCATTCAAAGCGTTTTTGAAGCTCATCAAGTTCTTGCTTTCTCTTTTCTTCCCTTGCAGGTTTACTAGCGGCATATTGAGATTGAGAAAATAGTACTATAAATACTATACAATATTTGATTATTGTCCTTCTTAACATACCCACCTCCTCCTAATAAAAAGCCGCCATCCGATATTGAAATCAGATGGCGGCCCGACCACCTAAAAATGACCTCTGAAAG
>VGKN01000096.1 GCA_016867055.1 Candidatus Omnitrophota bacterium | reverse complement strand
ATAATAACCATTGAGAATAACCAAAATCACAGAGGAGGAATCCCCAATGGCACATTATACCACAATTATGAACGAATTGCTTCATCTTATACCCAGACATCGTTTTGAGACTGTAGTAAATAACCTTTCTGGCAACCGCTATGTCAAGCACTTTGACTGCTGGAATCAGTTTACAGTATTGCTTTATGCCCAAGCTTCTGCAAAAGACAGCCTACGGGACATAGAACAGGCATTTAAGGTCAATTCAGAACGTTTGTATCATTTAGGCCTACCGGCAATTAAACGCTCAACATTGGCTGATGCAAATAAAACAAGGAGTTATCACATCTTTGAGTCTTTGTTCTATCGTTTACTTGAACGATGTAAGGATATTACACCGAAACACAAGTTCAAATTCAAAAACCCATTATACACTTTAGATGCCACCATCATTGATTTATGTCTTGCTGCTTTTCCTTGGGCAAAATTTAGAACCGCCAAAGGCGCGCTTAAGCTTCATTACCAATTTGACCATTCCGGTTCAATCCCTAGCTTCTTAGTAGTAACCGATGCCAAACAACACGAAGTACAGGTCGCACAAAAAAATTTTGCCATTCTTTCGGACAGCATCTATTGCTTTGATAAAGGATACCTTGACTTTGGCTGGTTCCGTCGGCTAAAAGAGGCTAAATCCTATTTTGTCACCAGAGCTAAGGATAACCTTAACTATGAAGTTATCGGACAGCATAACCAGACAAATAAAAAGGGTGTGTTATCTGATGAAATTATCAGGCTTTCTGGCTATTACCAAAGCAAAGACTATCCTGGAAGCTTGCGTCTGATACGCTATTATGACAAAGAAACAGATAAAACACTAATCTTCTTGACCAACAACTTTAGCCTTTGTAGCCTTACCATAGCCCAGATTTATAAGGCACGGTGGCAGATTGAGATATTCTTCAAGTGGATTAAGCAGAACCTTAAAATCAAAACTTTCCTTGGCACATCCAAAAATGCCGTTTTAACCCAAATCTGGGTGGCTATGTGCTATTATCTTCTGCTTGCCTATGTCAAGTATCAGACTCAGTACAAATATTCGCTGTTTTATCTGCACAGGGTTATTAAAGAAACTTTGCTTTCTCGCTACACGCTTATAGATCTACTTCACGCATCAGAAAAGATATTACCTAAGCTAAAACGTGAGGAATTTCAGTATGCTTTCCTATGAAATTTTTAGCGGACAGCAATGATCTAACATACTATTTAACCCCGTTACTTCGTATGTTTAGTAAAATGAAAGGTTCTAACGGGGTTCATCTTATCCCTTTATGCCTGTAAGCTTTATACCTTCTACAAAGAAGCGCTGGTTAAAAACAAATATCAGTATTATAGGCAGGGTTACAATTACTGAACCTGCCATAAGAAGGCCCCACTCTGTTCCATAAGAACCCTGAAAATAGGCAAGCCCTACAGGCAAGGTAAATTTTTCTGCCGAATTTATTATGATAAGGGGCCACATAAATGAACCCCATGAGCCCATAAATGTAAAGGTGGTAAGCGTTGCCAGGGCAGGCTTGGAGAGGGGTAAGATTATCCGCCAGTAAATACCAAAAAAACTACACCCATCTATCTTTGCAGCATCTTCAAGATCAGACGGAAGCGTCATAAAAAATTGTCTCAGCATAAATGTTCCATAAGCGCTAAACATAGCAGGAACTGTCAGGGCTTTATAGGTATCCATCCATTTTAATAATTCAAACACCCTGCCAAACAAGGTAATTTTAATATAACCGGAGAGTAAGATAAATAATGGTATTATTGTGACAGCGCCTGGTATCATCATAGTCGCAATGTAGGCAAAGAACAATTTATCCCTTCCATAAAATTTAAGTCTGCTAAATGAATAAGCAGCTAAAGAACTTGTAAATACCTGACCAAATGTTACCACAATAGCTACAAATATGCTGTTTAAGAAAAATCTTGCAAAGGGTATCTTTTTCCATACATCAATATAATTCCACCACGCTATGGGATTTGGAATTAAACTCATAAGAGAACCACCCTTTAGCAGTATCCCTACATCCTGTAAAGACGTGTTCAACATCCAAATGAAGGGAATAAGCATTGTAACTGCACCAATAGAAAGCAGGAGATAGGAAACTACATCTCCCAAAACCTCATATCCTGTCTTTTTCCTAAATTCTTCTTTATTAAACATCTTATTTGCCTATCTTAACCTCAGTCCTCAATCTTATGTTCAACCTTAATAATAATGCACTAATTTCCCGCCGTATCTCCAGTTTATAAGAGTAACTATAAAAATTATTACAAACAGAAACCAGGCAATAGCCGAGGCATATCCAAAGTGCTGGTAACTATACAGCTTATCAAAAATATAATACTCCAGGGTTTTTGTTGCTCCATTAGGACCCCCACCTGTCATAATCCTTGCTGCCATAAAACCTCCCTGGAACCCCCCTATTATGCTCATTATAAATATGAAAAAAGTAGTAGGGCTTATCATAGGCCAGGTTATAGTCCAGAATTTTTGCCAAGCATTTGCTCCATCAATATCCGCTGCCTCATATAACTCCTTAGAGATACCCTGAAGTGCAGCTAAATAAAGCACCATATTATACCCACCGAGACTTGTCCATAAACCCATTATCATAAGGGCAGGTTTTGCCCATATCTCTGAGGTAAGCCAGTTTGGACCGCGGAGCTTCATCCCGAAAAACTCTCCTATCCTGGCAATAATTATATTCAAGAGTCCATAGTCAGTATTAAATATCCACATCCACAACAAACATATAGCAACGCCGGAAGATATGGTGGGTAAAAAATATATCGTTCTAAAAAATACTATGCCTTTCAATTTCCTGTTCATCAGAACTGCAATGGCTAAAGCCCCCATCATGCTTATAGGTATTGCCATCATAAGATACAGCGTATTTCCAAAATATTTCCAGAAGTACGGGTCTTTCATAAGAGAGATAAAGTTCTTTAGTCCTACAAAATGTGCTGAGGTTATAGGAGGGGTCATATTCCATTCAACGAAACTCAATATAAAAGAAGCAGCTACAGGAAACAATGTAAATATAAGAAAACCTAACAGATTTGGCGAAAGAAAAACATATGCCCATATAGATTCCTTTGTCTGTGCCTTCACTCTGTTAGAACCCCTCTTTGATAATAGTGCCCATTTGTATCTTCAACGAGATAAGCCCTCTAAAACCTATCTTATCTCACATCTCTAAAGGTTGTATTCTCTTTGGTATCCTCAAGAATAAATCCCATTTTTAAAAGCCTTTGCCTAATCAAATCGGCTGTCTTAAAATCCTTATTTTTTCTTGCACCTTCTCTCAGTTCAATCAAAAACCCTATCAAATCCTTGACGAGTTCAGCCTCTTTTGTCATAGTAGCTGTCTTGGAAAAAAGTCCAAATATAGAACCAAGTTCCAAAATCACTTTTTTAGCATATCGTAAAATGTAATATTTCTCTTTAGGTGCAATTGTGCCATCATCAAGAACCTTGTTTGTAAATGTCAAAAGGTCAAATAGAAAACCGCTTGCCAAGGCAGTATTAAAATCATCGTCCATAGCGTCTATAAAAGAATTTTTGAAAGAGTCTATTTTTTGTTTTATATCGTCAAGAATGCGTTCCATTATCTCTCTTTTCACATTTGCTTTCTCTAAATAGGAATCTATTTTGGTAAATAATATATAAAACCTCTCAAGCGCTTTCTTCTGTTCATCCATTTTCTCATACGTAAAATCCTGCGGGCTTGCGTAGTGACTTGAAATAAAAAAAAGCCTTAAAACCTCAGGGGTGTAATCCGCCATAATATCAGACACGGAAATAAAATTGCCCAAAGACTTGGACATCTTCTCGCCGTTAACAGAAAGCAAGCCGTTATGCAGCCAGTAATTTGCAAAGGTTTTTCCCGTGCCTGATTCAGATTGGGCTATTTCATTTTCATGATGGGGAAATACAAGGTCAATGCCCCCTCCGTGTATATCAAAATTTTCACCTAAGTATTTCATGCTCATAGTAGAGCATTCTATATGCCAACCAGGCCTGCCGTTACCCCATGGGCTTTCCCAATAAGGCTCATCATCCTTAGCGGATTTCCAGAGTGCAAAATCAAGCTTGTCTTTTTTATCTTCCTCCAAATCCACCCTTACCCCACTTAAGATACGCTCTATATTCTGATTTGAAAGCTTGCCATAGTCCTTAAACCTACCTATAGAGAAATATACATTTCCATTAGTATTGTAGGCGTATCCCTTTTTTATCAAATTTTCTATTAGTTTTATCATATCGGGTATATGTTGCGTAGCCCTTGGTTCTATATCTGGTTTTTCAACGCCAAGATTTTTCATGTCCTTATAATAAAACTTCAAGAATTTATCCACAACCCATTGACAGCGTTCTTTAAGAGCCATTGTCTTAGAAAGGATTTTATTAAATTGATGCGCCTTATCAATAATCTTATCGTCTATGTCCGTTATATTCTTAACGAATTTTACCTCATATCCTCTGTATTTGAAATATCGCCTTATAATGTCAAACACAATAGCACTTCTTGCATGACCAATATGGCATTCATCATACACTGTGACACCGCAGACATACATACCTACCTTTGCGGGTGTAATCGGGATAAACTCTTCTTTCTTGCGCGTTAGTGTATTATAGATTTTGATAGACATATTACAGTAATCGGTAATCCGTAACGGGTAACGAGTAAAAAAGATTTTGATTACGCGCTACTGGTTACCTGTTACGCGTTACTTCTCTTTTTTCTCCTTTTGGTGTTTTAACTCTGACTCTATCAACTCAATTTCCTTCTGTATCCTTTCAAGCGCCTGAGATAAGGGATCAGGTAGGTTTGTATGATCAAGGCTTATCTCGGTGATTTTTCTCCCTTCCTTTTTGGCGATCCTTCCTGGAACTCCCACCACGGTAGAGTTATCCGGAACATCTTTTATCACAACTGCATTTGCGCCTATATTCACATTATTCCCTACTCTTATATTACCGAGCACCTTTGCACCCGTTCCCAATACCACATTGTTTCCCAGGGTGGGATGACGTTTGCCCTTCTCCTTGCCTGTACCGCCAAGCGTAACCCCTTGAAATATAGTAACGTTATCGCCGATTTCAGATGTCTGGCCAATAACTACACCCATCCCGTGGTCTATGAATAAACCCTTCCCTATCTTTGCACCAGGATGTATCTCTATCCCTGTCAAATGCCTTGCAAACTGTGATATCATCCTTGGCAGTATCGGAATACGCCACCTATAAAGGGTGTTTGCCATTCTGTGAAAGATAATAGCGTGCAGTCCTGAGTAGGTAAGTATAATCTCTAAAGCGCAGGTTGCCGCAGGGTCTCTTTCCAGTGCTGCATTTATCTCATTGTTAAAGATAATTCTGATCAGTGTTATTTTAATAATGAACAGTATTAGTAGAACTAACAGGATATAAAGTATTACCATATTTTATATACTTTCGTTAGAGGTTATAGATCTTAACTCGTCACTCATAACTTTTTTAAACTCGCTACCGCATATGCCGCTATCGCCTTATTCCTCCCTATCCCGTTAAACCCTTCATTTGTCTTAGCCTTTACATTAATAGACGCTACACCAATACCCAGAATCCCTGCAAGATTTTCTCTGATTCTATCTTTAAATAAAGAAAGTCTTGGTTTTTCCAGTATTACCGTCGTGTCAATATTGTTTATCCTGTAGCCTTTTTTCTTGATAATCCTATTCACCTCTTTTAACAAGGTGGAGCTTGAAACCCCTTTATATTTAGGCTCTATATCAGGGAAATTTTCTCCTATATCCGGTTCTCCCGCCGCGCCTAAGATAGCATCGCATATCGCATGGATTAACACATCCGCATCTGAATAGCCAAGCAAACCTTTTTCAGAAGGGATTTTTACACCGCCAAGAATAAGTTTTCTGCTCCTTATTAGTCTATGTATATCGTAGCCAATACCGATTTTCATACTAAATCCAAATGACAAAATTCAAATGACAAAATATTTTGGATTTTGTGCTTTGTTATTTGCCATTTATTATCTTATATATCTTTTGGGCAAGTATCAGGTCATCCGGCGTGGTTATCTTTATATTATAATAGGACCCCACTATTATCCTTACCTTCACATTTAGCTTTTCTACCAAGGAAGCATCGTCATTGAAATTGTCTTTATGATAAAACCTCTTATAGGCTTTTAGGATTAAATCCTTTTTAAACACCTGTGGCGTCTGTATCTGCCACAACGCATTCCTTTTAAGCGTTCTTGTAATACAGCCTAATTCTACCTCTTTTATGGTATCTTTGACTGGAACACCTACTATACAGGCGCTGAATTTTAAGGCTCCCCTGCAAGCCCTTTTTATAATCTCCTTGGTCAAG
>VGKN01000095.1 GCA_016867055.1 Candidatus Omnitrophota bacterium | reverse complement strand
GTCCAGTTCTCAGTAGAAGGCACTACATCATAATGACCATTAATATGAAGGGTTTTTTTTGACCCTACATCCCATCTTGCAACAAGGCTTATTCTTTTTGAACCCTTGGAGATACCGTATTTCTTTAGTTTGTTATCGGGAACTCTTATTCTTTTTGTCTTAAGGCCAATTTCCTCGCATGTCTTCTCTAATAAATCCACAATCCTTTCATAGTTTTCTCCGGGTGGATTTACAGTAGGAATGCTTACCAAACGCTTTGTCAATTCAATTACATATTTTTTATTAGCGTCTATAAATCTAAAGATTTTATCAAGCATTAAAGCGATATTTCTACCTTAAGTCCTTTATTCCCTCTAAAAAAATTCCTTGCACTTCCTTTTTTAACGGATATTTCCAGAAGTCCCTTACTTCCAAAAATAACAAATGGGTATCTGTTATTTGATTCTTCATACGAACTCTTTATCTTATTAATTTTAATATTGCCAACCTTTATCTTTAAAGATTTGTTTGGCTTTACCCATTTAGAGAAATCCGCCAACGAGAGTAAGGAATCTTCTAAAGGCGTAAGAGAACTAGGTTTTCTAAGAGGGTTTATGAATCTGTTAAAAGTTCCAAAATTAATATTTGTTATCAGGTTGCCAAACCTGTCTGAATAAATAACCTCTCCAGTCAGTCTGTCTTTGGTCAAAAGTGGCTCTATCCTATCCAGCTTCTTAAAGGTGTTTGCTCTTTTTCCTATGTTATCCAATAATACTCCCCTTGAGAGATGCGCTGCAACAGGTGCGAATATGTCCCTTCCGTGAAATGTGCTGCTAATCCAATTTAACATATACCTTTTATTTGAAACCTTATAAATCTTTGCGTTTTTTTCTTTATTTAAAACAACACTTAAAACGCCGTTATCAGGAGCAAGAAATGTCTGAGCGGATGCCCTGACGCAGATTATATCCCTCTTGGTCCCAACGCCGGGATCTACCACTATAATATGTATCGTATTTCTTGGAAAAAACTTATAGGAATAACCTATATAGAATGCTGCCCGTCTTATATCCCAAGCAGGTATCTCATTAGAAATATCTATAAACTCAACATTTGGATTTATAGTTTTTATAACCCCTTTCATAACGCCTATATATTCATCCTCCAATCCAAAATCGGTAAGTAAGGTTATAAGCGCCTTCATACACATTAAACCCTATCTAAATAGTAGTTTACGAAATCAAATATGGCTTTTCTATCCGCCTTTTTTATATCTGTGAAGAAAATTGCTATATTTGTTGAGATTAATTCTTCATTTAAAATATTGGGGCTAGATCTAACTACTACACCCTTTATCCTGAGTCGTTTTGTCTTTTTTTCATTCTTTATATCTGGCAAAAAAAGCAAAATATCAAGCCTTGTCATATCGGGGATTAATCTGTCAACCTCGCAATAGGCACCAGCGCAACTTATGTTCTTTGTCTTAGTATGGATATCAAACCCACGCGTAGCAAGCCTTAATTCAATACTCTTATTTATCCTGGGATAAGCTCTTCTTTCTCTATTCATAGGATTTCCTTATAATCACATTTACCTTTGACAGTTTTTTAAATTCTTCCAGTTCCTTATCGCCACCGATAATAGAACCGTAGTGCATAGGTATTGCGAATTTTGGTTTTAATTCATTTACAAGTTTCGCAGCTTCCCTTGCATCCATAGTATAAGTCCCACCTATGGGAACAAGTATAACATCTACTTTTAAAGATTTCATCTCCGGAATAAAATCAGAATCTCCTGCATGGTAGATTCTCATATCCTCAGACGTTATTACAAATCCTACAAAATTATCATTCTTGGGATGGTAGGGTTTGTTAAGATTATATGCGAACACAGCCTCAACCTTAATATCTCCAAATTCTAAGGTTTCATTTGGTTTTATTATCTTTGTATTTCCCTTTAATTTCTTGGCGCTGGCCTGTGTGGTTATTATGATGGTCTCTTTTTTTAAAAGGCTGTTCACATCTTCTTGGGAGCAATGATCATAATGCTCATGAGTTATTAATATAAGATCTGCCTTTTCCTGATTTGGCACAAGTTGCCATGGGTCTATATAGATATTTTTTGATTTTTCTTTTATTTTAAAACTTGCGTGACCCAACCATATAATATTCTCTAACATCTAAAACCCCCTTATTATATTTAAGTCTAAATGACAAAATTTTGAAATCTTACCTACTCGCCGTAATCTTCCTCCGTAATACCTCAGAGGACGAGCGAATTTATTCGGTATCACGTAAAACCACGCCATTTAAAAAATGGGCCTATTTATCTTTATATTTAATAAAATAGATATGGCTATAAGAGTAATTACTAAAGACGAACCACCATAACTAATCAAGGGTAACGGAATTCCAACCACAGGCATAAGTCCTATTGTCATACTTATATTTACAAAAATATGGAAGATTATCATACTGACTATCCCCACAGCAAGGAGTCTACCATATATATCGTTGGTAGAATAGGCTATCTTTATTCCCTGTTTAATTATTATAAAAAATAAAAGTAACACACACAGCGCTCCTATAAACCCCACTTCTTCTCCCACAACCGAAAATATAAAATCTGTATGCCGTTCGGGAAGAAAATTTAGAATATTCTGTGTTCCGCTTTGCCACCCTTTACCCAAGAGCATGCCGGAACCTACTGCAATTTTAGATTGTCTTATGGTATATCCAGCTCCTAAGGGGTCCAAATTGGGATTCAGAAACACCAGCAATCTTGATTTTTGATATGGTTTTAAAAAGTGCCACAATATAGGCAAGGCAGAAATTCCTATACCGGTTATAGCCGCTAAATGTTTTATCTTTATTCCTGATACGAATAACATTGAGAATAAAATCGCAAAAAGGGTAATGGCTGTACCAAGGTCTGGCTGTTTTAAGATTAAAAACATCGGGACAGATATAAGAATAAACGAAAATGTTATAGTTTTTATGCTATACATCCTCAACCTATTCTTTCCAAGATAGTTCGCCAAGACTATTATTATTACTATCTTTGCAAATTCTGAGGGCTGAAAAGCAAATCCACCTACCTCAAGCCATCTCTGCGCACCAAGTATTATGTCCCCCACAAGCAAAACCAACAAGAGCATCAAAATTGTTAAGAAATATAAGGGATAAGAAAAATCTATAAATCTTATATAATTTATTTTTAATAATACCCCAGCCAATATTAAACCCACAATAAACCATGCTAGCTGCCTTATCGTGTATTTTTCCAAAAAGACAAGTTCTCTCTGATATGTTGTGCTATATAAAAAAGAGAGTCCGATTAAAAATAACAAGACCGTGGAAATAACCAATGCCTTATCAATCTTTCTTAAAAAGACCCTGATTGCTCTCATAAAAATTTTAACTCTTGCATCTTCTGGAATATCTTTGATGCAATTATGCTTGCATCAGCTCCACCGCTTCCACCGTGTTCTAAAAATACGACTACTGAAAACTTAGGGCTACCAAAGGGCGCAAATCCCGTAAACCATGCGTGGGGTTTTCCAATAAACTGCTGGGTTGTTCCTGTTTTTCCTGCAATATCCAAACTATTTAGTTTAGCATTATGGCCGGTTCCATAGTCCCTTTCAACCACCTCAAGCATAGCCTCTTTAATTATCTTCATAGTCTCATTTGAAATATTAAGATTTAAAGCGACCTTTTGTAAATTTTCATTTTCATCCCTATTCCTTATTAATTGTGGTTGAACCAATTTACCACCATTAGCAATCGCTGATATAAATCTTGTAACCTGGAGGGGAGAGGAAAGTAAATACCCGTGTCCAATTGCAAAACTCAGGGTTTCACCTTCGTACCAATTCTCACCCTTGGTAAGCAACTTCCACATTCTTGTGGGCACAAGTCCCTTTGCCTCAGGGACAAGCCTTATTCCTGTTGGCCTTCCAAATCCAAATTCAAGTGCATATCTTGAAATAAGATCTGCTCCGATTAAGCTACCAAGTTTATAAAAATATACATTACAGGAATTTGCAATCGCCCCCCTTAGGTCAAGATTACCATGACCTTCCTTTTTCCAACATTCAAATTCTGCATTGCCCTTCTTATAGACACCGCTACAGGTAAATTCTGTATAGGGACTTATTTTTTTATTCTCTAACGCTGCTATCGCAACCACCAACTTAAATACAGATGCGGGCTGATATAGCCCCGAAACCGCCCTATTTAAAAAAGGTCTTTTTTTAGACGTTAGCAGTTGCCGAATCTTATTTTTATTAACAGAATTTAAAAAAATTGTTGGATTAAAACTAGGTTTACTAACTAAGGCAAGCACTTCTCCATTATTAACATCCATAACCACGCAGGCACCCTGGAAGGATTCCATTATGTTAAATATATAATCCTGAAGTTTTATATCTATAGTCAATTGAATATCGTTACCCCTAAAGGGTTCTTTCTGACCCAATACCTCAACAAGCCTTCCCCTATTATCAACCTCAAGTTGCATACCACCATCATCTCCCCTTAAGAAGGTATCATATAGTCTTTCTATGCCGGCTCTGCCTATCAAATCCTTTATCTTGTAGCCATATGTTTTAAGGTATTCCAGTTCTTTTTTGTTTATCTCTCCGAGATAGCCTATTATGTGGCTGGTAGATTCGGGATAATGGTAATATCTCTCGGCTCTTGTTTGAACGAATACGCCAGGAAGACCTAACTTATTTTCTTCAATCTGGGATACAAGTCTCCTATCCAAATTTCTCTTGATTATCACGGGAGCAAATGGAGCTAAATAGTTCTTCTTAAAAATATTTTCAATTTCCTCTTTGTCTATCTCAATCAATTTAGAAAGGCCTATGAAGGTAGTCTCTTTGTCTTTCAACTCCTGAGGTATGATTACAATATCAAAGGCAAGTTTATTGCTTACTATTGGCTGTCCATTCCTGTCATATATTATTCCTCTCGGAGCAATTATGGGTATTAACCTTATCCTGTTCTGCTCGCTGAGTCTGAAATATTCTGGACCTTTAATAATCTGGGTATATCCAAGCCCGAACACGAGCAGTAAAAAGGAGCCCCTGATTAAATTGTTAAAGATACCTAACCTGTGTAACATTTTTGGCCCCTGAAAACACCTTGATAAAAATATTTGCCAAGAGTGCAGCAAAAATAGAATTATATATACAATAGGGCAGGGTAAAAACAAGGAGGTAATAGAAAAAGGGAATATTATTCATATTTAGTCTTAAGAAAATAAAATTTAAAAGTGATATAATTAGAGCGCACAAGAACGTTACGGCAATATGGGTTATCTTATTTTCAATATAGAGCCTTTTATTCTGATTTCCTAAAAAATAACTACACAGGGTAAAACTGAACAGATTTATACCAAATATTGAGCCACTTAAAATATCCTTTATGAACCCAGACCACATACCAAAAAAGACGCCGGCTTTTTTGTCCTTAAGCAGACTATAAAAAACAACCATTATCAACAATAAATCTGGCATTGCATAAAATAACCTAAAATTTCCTAATAAAGTAGCCTGAATTACAGCAACTAAAATTAAAAAAATAATATTTAGCAAAATTAATCTGCCTCTAAACAGAGAACCTCTTCTAACTTAGAAAAATTAAAAAAAGGCTTGACAGTTGCAATCTGATATAACCTATTAAAATCTTTTTTGAAAGAAGCGATGGTGCCTATTGGAAGCCCCTTTGGAAATATTCCACCTAAACCTGAGGTCAGTATAACATCATTCTTTAAAAGGGTTGCATTAACATCTATATATTTCATCCTGCAGAGCCCATTGGTAAGACCTTCTATTATACCTTCATCCCTTGTGGTTTGAGCCATTGCTGAGACTTTTAGATTTGGATCCGTTATAAGGACTACCCTTGAGGTATGTTTACCAATCTCAGATATCTTGCCTATAAGCCCAAGGTGCGTCACCACAGGCATATCAAGTTTTATACCGTTAGAAAAACCCTTGTCTATAAGCAAACTATTTGAAAATGAAGAGACGTCCTTGCCTATTACCCTGCAGGCTATTGAGCGATGTCCGAGGCTTTTTTTAAAGGCTAATAATTCCTTTAGTCTCTGATTTTCAATATACGCCTCACGAAGATTTATAAGTTGAAGTTTGAGGCCCTCTATATTCTTTTTCAACATCTGGTTTTCCATCTGCAGATTCCTAAACTCAAATGCCCTGGAAAGACTATTTGAGAAACTATTGGCGAGCCTTAATGGGGTCTTTATAAACGAGATAAATTCTAACTTTATGCTGTTTATTGTGTTTACAGGAAGTGTGTTTGAAATTACGGGGATTAAGGAAAGACCTATTAGCAAAGAAATTAGTTTAATGTTCTTCACATTGCATTCTATTCTTCAAATTTTGAAGAAACCACAACCTTTTTAA
>VGKN01000094.1 GCA_016867055.1 Candidatus Omnitrophota bacterium | reverse complement strand
ATTGGGACAGGGGAGCTGGAACAATATCTTAAAAACAAAGTAAGAGAGTTGAATTTAATGGTTAACGTTGAATTTAAAGGTTATATTCAGGATCATAAGGACGTAGAAGATATCCTTTCAACTTGCGGGGTTGGTTTGTCCTTGTATGAGCCGCATCAAGATAGCTTTACTTGGTATACCGATCCTGGTAAGCCCAAGCAATATTTAGCCTGCGGTCTGCCTGTAATAATTACAAAAGTCCCTTGGATTGCAGAAGAAATTGAAAGAATGCCGATGGGTATTGCGATTAACTATAACCAAGAAGAGCTGGTAAAAGCTATCACCAAATTGATGACTGATAATGAATTCTACAAAAAATGCAGAGAGAATGCGATAGGATATGTTTCAGGTATGAGCTGGGATAAGATTTTTGATGAAGCATTAATAAAGAGCGCAGAAGCAACCGAGGCGCCAGTGCAGTCTTAGAATATGAGAAAACATCTACCAATTTTTATAATTTTTGGAATTTTGACTATAGCCATGACTTATCCGCTTGTCTTTAAGATTAATTCTTTTATTCCCGGATTTGAATTTACAGACGAGCCGTATGGAAGCATTTGGCAATTCTGGACGGTAGGTTATTCTTGGCGCAACAATATGCCTCTGTGGCATACGCCCTTGATAGGTCATCCATTCGGAGTTGATTTATTTACGACCGGATACATCCCTTCTTTATATATACTATTAACATTTTCTTTGAGCATTCTTACTACGCCGTTGATTGCTTACAATCTACCTCTGATTTTTAATATATTTTTAAGCGGATTTTTCGTTTATTTACTTGTTTTTTATCTAACCAAAAATGGGTTTTCAGGGGTATTTAGCGGTATAGCTTTTGCTTTTTGTCCATACCAGTTTTCTCGTCTTTGGCAGCACCCAACCTTAACTTATAATGAATGGATTCCTTTGGTTTTATTGAGCGCTATCCTGTTAAAAGAAAAGTTTTCTAAAGCTACGGCAGTTTTGTTTTTTTGCAGTATTTTATTGCTATACTCGTTCGATCTGCATATTGCGCTGTTTGGTAGTTTTGTACTTTTTATTTTTGTGATTTATTCGCTATTTTTTAACTGGAAGGCAAAATTCTTGAAAAAACACGCTTTATTTAAAGACGACATAAAATATTTTAAGAGGCTATCGGTAATATTGATCTTAGCTTTCATTATATTATCTTGGCAATATTTGGGTTTTTTAAATAAAGCCTTGAAGTTTTCTACTTCTACGGCTGCTTCGGCAACTAATCCTTATCGCAGGCCTTTTGAAGACCTATTCTCTCAGTCAGCAAAACCTTTAAGCTATCTTTTGCCTTCGGCGCAACATCCTATTTTCGGGAAATTCACAGAGTACTTTGTCGGAGATTTTCTTTACGGCAAGAGCTATACGGAACATGCGCTTTATTTAGGCTGGATTACTATAATACTCGCCTTTCTAGCATTCCGTTTTTGGAGAAAGAAAAGTAGGCTGTCATTAAAGGGCCATGAGGCCTTGGAACAGAGTGAGAATTTTGCCATCGGCTATTTTGTTTTTTTAGTGGTTATTGCCTGGCTGTTCTCTCAGCCGCCTTGGTGGAATTTCGGTTCCTTTAGAGTTTATTTGCCATCGAATTTTATGTACAAGATTATTCCTATGGTTAGGGCGTATTGTCGTTTTGGCATCATTGTTATGCTTGGCGTTGCTTGTTTGGCAGGATTTGGCTTAAAATTCATTTTAGGAAAGTTTAAAACAAATACTTCTAAAATATCAGTCACTTTTTTGCTATCTTCTTTGCTTCTTTTTGAATTTATCAATTTTCCGCCTTTTAAGGTAATTGATATTAGCAAGCGCCCTAAAGTTTACGACTGGTTAAAAGACGAGCCGGAAGATCTTGTAATCGCAGAATACCCTTTAGATATAAAAGGCCAAAATGAAATGTATAAATTCTTTCAGACGGTCCATCATAAAAGTATTATTAACGGAACGGTTCCGGGTACAAAAGCAAACGAAGTCGCCCGCCTGCTAGCCCATCTTTCTGATCCTAATACCGCGAGCGTTCTGAAATGGTTAGGGGTAAAATATGTATTAGTCCATACAAGCTCATATGAAGCATCCAATCTTCTAAGCGATAAGAGCGAACTAGAAAATATAAAGAGAAATAAAAAACTTAAATTTATCAAGAATTTTGATGATATTGATGTTTACGAAGTTGTCGCAGTTCCGATTGAGCCGGCAATAATTAAAGGTCAAATGAAGACACGATTTACGGAACGAGAGTGAACGTAAATCGTGTGTCTGAATTTGACCCCGCCCTTTTGGCGGGAAGGAGAAATATTTATGCATTATGTTTATGTCTTGCAAAGCCAAAAAGATAAGGATTATCTTTATGTTGGCAATACTGGCAATTTAACAATAAGGTTAGCCAATCATAATAGCGGTGGCAATTATTCGACCAAAAGATACAAACCGTTTAGAATAGTTTATTACGAAGCCTATTTGAATAAACAAGATGCCTTAGAGCGTGAAAATAAGTTAAAACATCACGGCAGTGTGATAGGCCATCTTAAAAGAAGGATAAAAAGGAGTTTAGCTAGTTGAGTTCGCCAAAAGGGCGGGGTTTAGTTCGCGCAAATCCTTGACAAGCTTGTCAAGGATGCGCTCACTAAAGGAGGGACAAGATGAGATTCGTGAAAATTGCTCTTTTAGTTTTGTTATTAATCGCAGCATTATTGTCTTTAAACGAAATTGTTAAAGATAGCCCCACTTTGCTCATCAAAAACTTTAAAAACAAAAATCTCGATAGCAAAACCTTGGTTTTAAATATTAAATTTTTCGGAATACTTCCTGCCGCGACAGCAAGGATCGAAGACCTGGGGGCAGAAAAACTCGATAGAAAAAGCGTTTTTCACTTTAAGGCAACTGCCCAGACAATGCCGTATTTTTCCAAGATTTTTCAAGCCCAGATGCAGGCTGATTCCTATGTTGATATGAAAAACTTGTGCCCCTTGAAATTCTCGCAGCAGGTTAAGACACCGGGTACCTATAATTATAATAGAGAGATTATTTACGATCAGAAACAGAAGGTCATGAGGATCGGTGATGTTCAAAGGGAGATTTTTGAAGACACGCGCGATCCAATTTCGGCTATATTTTATCTACGCAGTCAGGAATTCGAGAAGGGCAGAGAAATCCAGACCCATATCAATACCAACCAAAAAAATTATATCATGTTGGCAAGAGTATTGGACTACAAGCAATTAGATATAAACGGGGAAAAAACCGGTTATTGGATAGTAACTGCAGAGGTCAAAAGAGCTGATAAGAGCCCAAGGCATAAGACCAGTCTATCTATCTGGTTTTTCGATAATAAGGCAAAAACTCCGTTTTTGATTAAGATTATGACTTCCGGTGGCCTGGTTACAGCTAGTTTAGCCGGGCTAAAATAAGAATATGAAGATAGCAATTGATATTCGTTCAACATTAAAGAAGACGCGCACCGGCGTAGGCCAGTATACCTATAATCTATTGAAAAATCTGTTCAAGATTGATAGCGAAAACGAATACTTTCTTTATTCAAAAATAAAATTGTTTAGCAAAGATAAAAAGCTCCCAGATATTAGGGCCAAAAATATAAGATATAAAATTGACCGATTCAATAGGGGTTTGAATAAAACTCTGGGCAAGGCAAGCGTTTTCCATACTCCCAGCCAGGATATGCTGGATATAAATGATACCAAGATTGTTGTGACGGTCCATGACTTGATATTCAAGATGTATCCCTACGGTCATTCCAAGGATACGATTGCAAACGCCGAAAGGCAGATTCTGGATACGATAGCAAAGGCCGATAAAATTATTTGCTACTCTAAGAGCACGATTTCGGATTTGCAGAGATTATACGGAGTGCCAGATAGCAAAATAGAGCTGGTCTATGCGGGCGTAGATAGGGATAATTTCTATCCTATGGACCAGCCAGAATTCCAGCAGGCCAAAAAAACAGTTAGCAGCTTCGGCATAAATGAGAATTTTATTTTATTCGTGGGGACCATTGAGCCGCGCAAGAATATAGGAAATTTGATATTGGCATTCAATGGCCTCAAGGACAAAAACAATATCCCCCACAAACTCGTGATAATCGGCATGAAAGGCTGGATGTATGAAGAAATATTTAAGCTTTATAACGAGTCTAAATATAAATCCGATATAGTATTTTTAGATTATCAGCCCAATAATGTCTTGAATAATTTCTATAACCTGGCTGAAGTCTTTGTTTATCCGTCATTTTACGAGGGATTTGGATTTCCGATTTTAGAGGCTTTTAGTTGCGGCAGGCCTGTAGTGACTTCTAATGTTTCATCCTGCAGGGAGATCGGAGAGCAAGCTGCTTTGTTAGTTGAGCCGGGAAATAGCGAGGAGCTCTCGGTGGCAATATTAAATATTCTAAACGATAGCCGATTAAAAGAAAATCTACAAAGAAAAGGCCTGGAAAAATCAAAATTGTTTTCATGGCAAGAGGCAGCGTTAAAAACTTTGAAAGTTTATAAAGAGGTTGCAGGTCAATGAAGGTCAGCGGTTTCACGATAGCCAGAAACGCGATTAAATTTAATTATCCTATCCTAGAGTCGATTAGGTCTATTCTGCCAATTTGCGATGAGTTTATTGTGAATGTTGGAGATTCTGAAGATAGGACTTTGGAGCTCATCAAGTCGATAAAAGATCAGCGTATTAAAATAATCCAGAATAAATGGGATTTTTCCGAGAAAGAATTAGTGTTATCTAGGCAGACCAATATCGCTTTGTCTGAATGCAAAGGCGACTGGGCTTTTTATCTGCAGAGCGATGAGGTTATACACGAAAGAGACTTACCGATTTTGAAGAAACTGATGAACAAGTATCTTAATGACTCCAGCATAGATGCCCTTAGATTTACCTGGCTGCATTTTTATGGCAGTTACTATAGATACAGAGTGGATAGCGGTTGGTTTCAGAAGCAGGACAGGATTATTAAAAACAACGGTCAGATCCAGTCTATGGGCGATGCTTACGGTTTCGAGAGAAAAGATCAAAAGCCTTTGAATCGGGGAAAAACAGAATGTTTTATCTATCATTATGGTTGGGTGCAGGCTCCTGATATAATGACACAAAGAAGAGTTAATGCTGAGCAAATAGGATTCACCCGCCTCGAAAACCAAGAAAGGCAAAAAGATTATGATTTCGGCAATCTCGATAGATTCCCCGCGTATTTTGGGACTCATCCCGCAGTGATGAAAGATTTGGTTTTGAATCATCAATTGAGCAGAAAAGACTGGCAAGATATTAGTAGAAGATACTGGTGGTTTCCATTAAAATGGTTTCGAGTGAGATTCAAAACTCCGTTTAGAAAGAAAAGGAGAATCTGCTGATGAAAAATCAAAAAGATAATAAGTTGTGCGCAGTAATTCTGGCAGGCGGGGTAGGTAGCCGTTTCTGGCCTTTAAGCAGGCAGCTTGCTCCCAAGCAATTCCTAAAGGTCGTCTCCGATAAGACGCTCCTGGAACAAACAATCTCAAGAATAAATAAATTGGTTCCCAGCGAGGATATCTACGTCATCACCAACCAGCATTACATCTTTGAGATAAAAAAGGAGCTAATGCAGTTTGGAATTCCCGATAAGAATATCTTTTTAGAGCCTATCGGTAAAAATACAGCTCCGGCCATTGCGCTGGCTGCAAGATACATATCCTTAAAAAATCCTAATGCAAAGATGGCAATTTTGCCTGCAGACCACATTATATTTAAAAGCGGATTGTTTATAAAAGCTATAGAAGATGCTTGTGATTTAGCACAAGAGGGCCGTCTGGTTACTTTGGGTATCGTACCTAATAGAGCCGCTACGGGATATGGTTATATTAAGACTTTAAAGAAAATCAGCGCAAAATCTAAAGGTTATATAGTGGATAGATTTATTGAGAAGCCAAGCATAGAAAAAGCGAAGAATCTTGTCAGGCAAAATAATTACTTTTGGAATAGCGGTATATTTATTTGGAAGGTTTCTACGATTCTCGAAGAAATAAAAAGATATTTGCCGTCGCTTTCCAATAAGATAAATTCAATTCATCCCAATAAAGATATAAATAAAATTTGGCGACAGATCATTCCGATTTCTATTGATTACGCAGTGCTGGAGAAATCAAAAAAAGTAGCTATGATTCCGGCAAAATTTGACTGGTCGGATATCGGTAGCTGGCAGTCATTAAAGGATATTCTGCAGAAGGATAAGGCTGATAATGTTCTTAAGGCCGATGCTTTCGACTTAGACAGCAGGAATATCTTGGTTTGGAGCAAGGATAGGTTTGTAGCGACGCTTGGACTCAAGGACTTAATTATAGTCGATACTCCCGATGCGCTTTTGGTTTGCAGGGATGATTATTCTGAAAAAGTTAAGGGGGTAGTCGATTT
>VGKN01000093.1 GCA_016867055.1 Candidatus Omnitrophota bacterium | reverse complement strand
AAGAGTGCTTTCATATTATAACTTCCTTAAGATATCCTTCATTTTAACCTTTATCTCTTCCGTGGAATCAATTACTTGCGCATCCGAAGGGGGCCTAAACTCAAATTCATAGTCGTTTATTAACTGATTTATGACGAAGTCCTTAAAGGTATGCTCTATTACCTCCTTGCCCGATTCATCAAATATACTGGTTTTATATTGAAGGCCATCCTTTACGCCAACCCACAGCTTAACCTTAGAGCCAGAGGGCATATTCCCCTGCGCTATCTGTAGTGGCGAGGGTTCACCCTCAAATACATACATATCCTCTCCATTAAGTTTTTCTATTCCTAAGAATCTAAGGGTTTTTCTATTCATCTCCTTAAATGGTTTACAGAGATTTGGCTCCTGATAGTTAAAATAATCTGCACCAAAGAATGCTTTTAAATTATCTATATCTATCCTTGAAGCCTGATTAAATTTTAGTATATAAATCCACATTGTTCTTCCGTTTGATATAACAGTTTGCTTCATTGGCTCTTTTAAAACCAATAGCATCTCCATCTTTACCTTATCAGGCTTTTTAAAAAAAATCTCACCTTCCGTGGTATAACTCTGCTCATTGTCTTCTACCTTAAATCTATATACTGCTTTGTAGGTCTCAATATTATCAAACTTTGTTTCTACATCTGATATCGCCTCGCTGGTTGAAAGAGCATACACATAGGCCAAATTTATAGATATCATATATAAAAAAATTAGACTAATAATTCCTCTCATTTCTTGTTATTTTTCCCTCTTTCATAATAACCCTTCCGCCTACTATTAGATCCAGCGGTTTTGCTGGAAGTGTCCAGCCTAAAAATGGCGTATTCTTGGATTTTGATTCAAGGATATCCTTTTTGACTTCCCAGTTTACAGCCGGGTTAAATATTAGAATATCTGCATCGGCGCCAACTGAAAGATGCCCTTTGTTATGAAGATTTAAAATCATTGCCGGAATATAACTCATCTTCCTAATAAGACCTATTAAACTTAAAAAACCAGTTTTTACTAATTCCATATAAGAAATACCCAGGGCGGTTTCAAGCCCTATTATCCCAAATGGCGCAAGGTCGTATTCAACATCCTTCTCTGCCTCGGTGTGGGGTGCATGGTCTGTTGAGATTGCATCTATCGTTCCATCTTTGAGTGCCTCTTTAATAGCTTGTATGTCGTCCTTTGTCCTTAGAGGGGGTTTTACCTTTGTGTTAGTATCAAAATTTAGAACCGCTTCATCAGATAAGGTAAAATAATGAGGGCAGGTCTCTGCAGTTATGTTTAAATTTTCTTCTTTTGCCTCTCGTATCAAGTTGATGCTTTCTCTTGTGCTTACATGGGCAATGTGAAGCCTCGCTCCTGTAAGCCTTGCCAAATGGATATCCCTTGAAACCATAATACTCTCTGACTCATTAGGCATGCCCTTAAAACCCAAAACTGTAGAGATATAACCCTCATTCATCACCCCTTTTGCTGATAGTTCTAAATCCTCACAGTGGGAAATAACAACTATCCCATACATCTTAGAATATTCAAGCACTCTTCTCATAATATGGCTGTTCATCACAGGCATACCATCATCTGAAATTGCAACTACCCCGCTTTTTGCAAGTGCGCCTATCTCGGAAAGTTCCTTACCGCCAAGCCCCTTTGTTATCGCTCCTACAGGATAGAGATTTACTAAATCCACCTTCCTTGCCTCTGAATAAATAAATTCAGCAACGCCTTGATTGTCTATTGGGGGTTGGGTATTCGGCATAACAGTTATACTTCCAAAGCCTCCCTTTGTGGCAGATCGGCTCCCTGTTAAAATTGTCTCCTCATCCTCTCTGCCTGGCTCTCTTATATGGGTATGCATATCTACCAAGGCAGGCGAGACTATCTTTCCCTCGGCATCTATTATCCTTGCCCCATTTTCTTTAATAGATTTTCTAACCTCTAAAACCTTTCCCTTCTCAATCAGAATATCAAGGTGCTCATCTATTTCATTTTTAGGGTCTATAACCCTTCCTTTTTTAATCAGAAGTTTCATCGCTTTCTGGCCTCCCTGAGACTAAATACAAAACTGCCATCCTGACCGCAATTCCATTTGTCACCTGGTCTAAGATTACAGAATATGGCCCATCTGCAACATCTGGGGTTAACTCTATGCCTCTATTTATTGGCCCAGGATGCATTATTAGAATATCTTTCTTTGCGTATTTTAATTTTTCACTATCAATCCCAAACTCATTTGTATATTCTCTTATAGATGGGAAGAGATTCTCGCTTTGCCTTTCGAGTTGGACCCGAAGGATATTTAGAACATCTGCTTCTTCTATCGCTTCTTTCAGTTTATTTGTAACCCTTACGCCAAGTTTTTCTACCTCTTGAGGCATAAGGGTTGTTGGCCCGCATACTGTAACATTTGCTCCGAGTTTATTCAATCCCCAGATATTAGAACGGGCAACCCTTGAATGGGCTATGTCGCCGATTATGCTTACATTTAAACCCTCAAGCCTTCCCTTCTTTTCCCTTATGGTAAAAATATCTAAAAGTGCCTGAGTGGGATGTTCATGGGAACCATCCCCTGCGTTTATCACGCTCGATTTGACTGCCTTTGCAAGCATATGGGGTGCACCTGATGAAGAATGCCTCATAACAATTATATCCACCTTCATAGCCTCAATATTCCTTGCAGTATCTTTTAGGGTCTCACCCTTTACCATTGAACTTGAATTTACGGAGATATTAACGATATCAGCGCTTAGGCGTTTTGCTGCAAGTTCAAAAGAGGCGCGAGTCCTAGTGCTCGGCTCAAAGAAAAAATTTACGACCGTTTTCCCCCTAAGGGCGGGCACCTTTTTTATCGGTCTGGTTGAAACCTCCCTGAAAGACTCTGCAGTATCCAGAATAAACAATATCTCTTCCCTTGAGAGTTCTTTTAATCCCAACAAGTCTTTTCTATTCCATTCAGCCATAATATTTCTCCTTAAAATCAGTAACGCGTAATCCGTAACCAGTAACGAGTAATTTTATTACATGTTACCCATTACCCGTTACGCGTTACTAAATCTTTTTTATTCAGGCTCTTCAACTATCACCTCGTCTATTCTGTCTATTTCTCTTAATTTAACCTGGATATTTTCCTTTGCTGAGGTAGGAACATTTTTACCAACATAATCCGCCTTAATCGGGAGTTCTCTGTGGCCCCTGTCAATCAATACAGCAAGTTGGATACTCTTTGGCCTGCCAAAGTCCACAAGTTCATCTAAGGCACATCTGATTGTGCGTCCCGTGTATAACACATCATCTACAAGGACTATATTCTTTCCTGTTATATGAAAATCTAATTGTGTTTTCTGCACCACCGGCTTATAGGATATCTCGGATAGGTCATCTCTGTAGAGGGTTATATCTAATGCACCCATAGGCACTGTTTTATTTTCTAACCGCTCTATTGTGCTGACTATCCTATCCGCCAAATATGCACCTCTTGTCTTTATCCCTATTATTGCTAAGTCTTCTACTCCTTTATTTTTCTCTAAAATTTCATGCGCCATTCTAAGTATCGTCCTGTCCATCGCTTCTTTATCCATTATGTTTGACTTCTCTTGAAATTTCATATTTTTAGCCTCCCGTTTAATGAGCACATAACTTATGCCCGCCTGCCGTCGGACAGGGAGCACAAAGTGCGACATAAGTTATTTCTTCTCTGTCTTTACTTCTATGAAGGAGCAAACTTATGTTCATTTCCTGCCCACCGTCAGGCAGGCGTTCCATAAGCTTGGACTTCATTTAACAAAAAAAATAGCCTACCCCTTAATTTAATAGGTAGGCTAATATTCTCTTTTGCCAATTTATCATTATATCTTCCTTTTCCTGCCTCACAGAGCAGGTTTAAAAGGCTATCGTCTTTTAAAAATTTTATACTACATTATCGCTATAATGTCAAGAAATATTTCAGAATTTCAGAATTTTATCGCAAATTTGGCACCATATTCTGTGGATTTATTTTTTGGCTCAGTGGTAATACCTATTTTTGCACCAAGATATGTCCAATCTGCTTCCTGGGAGGTTTTAATTTTCCAGAATCTTATAAAAGGCTCAAAAATAAAATCTATTTTCTCCCCCTTTTTTTTGACCCTTAAAGCTCCTCTTAAGCCAAAACCTTTATGCTGGCGGTTTTCGGGGTCATTAAAACCGGGGTTGATATTGCTGAGATGGCTTATCTGTTTGCCAAACCAGAAAAGGTCATACTCAGCAGTCGCCCCTACTGACCAGTTATTATCTAAATCAAGTTCCCCCTCTATTCCTATTGGACTATATAAATAATTTGACTCTCTCTCATATCCTTGTGCCCCAGTTGTAGAAACCTCACCTCCCATATCATCATTTAAATATCTATACCCAATGCCCACATATGGCGAGATGATAATCCTTTCACAAATAGAGAAGCCAAGCCCTCCCAAGCCTCTTAACTCCATGATAAAATCGTCAATACTATCAATCTGCCCTGAGTTTTTATAATCTACCTGCCCAAGGCTCAATCTGCCATCTACTTTAAATATATACTGGTCTAACTGTGGGTATTCTACAGAGGTTACCTCTATCCCTCCACGATAGGTATAAAAACCTACCATTCCATACATTAGACCTTCCTCTTCCATTATCCCGGGTTCTTCATATTTGATATGCGAGAGTTCGGTCCCTATCCCCCAGGAGTGTCCCGGGACCATCTCTGCAAAACTATTAACACATCCAAAAAATAAAAAACAAATAATACCTATTAGACATAGCCTCATTTATCACCTCTTTTTCAACCTATTTGATTTTCGCTGTTGGGTATTATCATATGGTAAATATAAATTGTCAAGCGTTTTATTTGAGGTTGGTATTGACGGAAGGAGATAATTATAAGATAGAGAAATTGTGTTTTATGCTAAGAGGTTTCAAATGAATCTATTAACTTAATCTCTTCAAGCAATTCATCCTCAGAAATATCCTTGGTCTCGCTTGAATTTAACTCATCCAAAAGTTCTATTTCATTTAAAAACTCTTCTTCTGAGTCTGATAGTGTTATATTATGTCTGGCAGGATTTTTTATCAGCAGACCGCTGATTATCAAAATAAACATAAGGATAACCAGGGCCGGTCTTAAAATTGGCTTAAGGAAATTATTCCTGGCTGGTTTTACAATATATGCCCTTGGATATACTGTTATCTTTTCTTCAAGTGTCCTATCAAATCCTTCCCATTCTTCATCTGAAAGTTCTGGAATTTTTTTGCTTGAGGCAATATCTAAGACAGCTCTAACTCTAAATAATTCACTATTACAGTCTTTACATATAGCAAGATGTTTATCTATTCTTTCTTTATCGCATTCATCTATTAAGCCAGAAACATAGCCATAGATATTTTTCTTAATAAATCTACATTCTCTCATAATTCATGCCTCCTTATAATAAGGGATTAACTGCCTCCTTAGCGACCTTACTGCCCTGAAGAGATGAACCTTACAGGTGGATATGCTGCACCCAAGCGAATTTGATATCTCCTCTATGCCTAATCCATCTATATGCTTTAATATAAATGCCAGTCTCTGTTTTGTGGGGAGTTTATTTAGCGCTTTATTTATCATAGCGCCTGCCTCTTTATTTACGAGCGCTGAAATCGGATTTTCCCTTAAATCCGCTATCTCCACTTTTTTAATATCGCTTCCTTCCTCTGTTTTAAATGTGGCGTCTATGCTAATAAATTGTTTTGACCTTTTTCTTAGATGGTCTTTACAAAGATTCACGAGTATCCTGTAAAACCAGGTGGAGAAACTTGCATCTTGCCTAAAACTGTTTATTGAATAAAATACTTTCACAAATGCCTCCTGAAGTACATCTTTTGACTCTTCCTTGTCTTCTAATATACTATAGGCTATGGCATACGATTTTTTCTTATACTTATCTACCAATTGCTTAAAGGCGGCTCTCTCACCACCCTTAAGCCTTTCAATCAATTCTAAATCCTCATTCATTATTCCCTGCTATGTGGTTTTTTATGGGGTTCATTTCTTCTGTCGCGCCTATCTTCCCTCTTATCTTTTCTATCCTCCCTTCTATCTCTTTTGTCTTCCTTCCTATCTCTAATATCTTCTCGCTTGTCTAATCTGTCTTCTATTTTATCGTATTTCCCGCCCTTGTGGATTCTGTCATATATATCTTCTTTTCTATCTCTTACATCTTCTCTTCTATCCTTTATATCCTCAATTTTATCTCGTCTATCCTCACGCTTATCTCTTATATCCTCAAGTCTATCCCTTACCCCTGGATGGGACTTTAGATATTCTCTGAATTTTTCCGGGTCTTCTCTTTTTAATTGTCTTAGCTTAGCTATGTGCTCTCTATGCTTCATAATCTTTTCATACTCTTGGGGATTGGTCTCTTTTAGATTTTCCAGCCTTTCCTTTATAGCCTCCCTTCTATGTTGCATTATCTCTT
>VGKN01000092.1 GCA_016867055.1 Candidatus Omnitrophota bacterium | reverse complement strand
CTCTGAATCTCTCTTGTTTTCTTAAGCGTTTTTCTTCAAGATACTTCTCTCTCTCAATCTGAGCCATAAGTCTTTTTATAGTTTCTTCCTCTTTTTGCCACCTTATCCTTGCCTTTTTTATAAACTCTATAAAATCCCTTTCTATAATGCGCTCGGGACTATCTTTGTATTTTAGTTTCTTAGGCTCTATCTCCCTTTTCTTTTTATGGGGAGGAGATTTTTCATTTAATCTAAGCGCTATCGTATTATCTCTTTTGAAGATTTCGTACTCAAGAGGCCTTTTCAGTTCAAGAACCAGATGGGTGACTAAAACACCTTCTTCTGCTTTTTCCTGCGGCTTTTTTAAAAGTTTTATTTTATCTATAGAGGAATTTTTCTCTAATACTATTTGTTCTTTTTGTTGATAGGCCAAAGAATCTTTAAACTCTATTTTTATTGTTGGTGGGTCGCTTGTGCTATATGAGAAAATCTGTACCGGGCGGGATGTTTTTAAGAAAAGTTCAAATCCCCTTTTATAACTCCTTAATAATATGGATTCAATTTTGTTTGTATTCTCAATGCCATAACAAAATTTAAAAAATAAAAAAATTGAGAAAATTAATAAAGGTATTCTAAAAAGGGGTCTTGGTATTAAAAGCACTTATTTATTGTATCTTTCAAGTTTATCCTTTGCCCTCTTCGTCCAAGGGTCATCAGGGTTACCAAGATCAGCGCGTTTTTTCCAGTAGGGTAAGGCCTCAGAAAGTTTGGCTTGCTTTTCATATAGAAGGGCAAGGTTTGAATAACCAGCCGCATAGTTTGGGTCAAGCTCTATTGCCTTTTTGTATTCCTCGGCTGCTTTTTCCAACAGACCCCTTTCCTCATATATGATACCAAGGTCATTATGCGGTGTCGGATATTTTGGGTCAAGCTTTATGGCTTGCTGGTAACACTCCTGAGCCTGGTCAAACTTGCCTTGAGTCTGAGCAGCATAGCCTTTGTTGCGCGCCTCAATTGATTTTTTTCTATTCGGCGTTAGGCGTATTTCCTCTTTTTGCTTGAATACTTTTGTAACTTCTGCTGTTTGAATATCCTCAGATTTTTCTTTTTGTTCTTCTTTGGGTGTGATTAATTTTTGTGCTTCTTCTATGCGTTTTTCCTTCGCCAAAACTCGGGGTTCTTCCTTGCTAACCTTCTTTTCTTTGGGAATGGCTTTTGTCTCCTCCTTTGGTCTATACAGCTCTTCCTCTGTTATAGATTTCTCCTTTGCTAAAACCTTTGAAGGTGGCTGGAATGCTTCTTTCTCAGAAACAGCCTTGGTTTCCTCTTCCATTATCTGCTTTGGTTTTTCCTGGGCTAATTGTACACCTTCCTCAGACAAGGCCTCCTCCTTTTTCGCTTTTAAAACGCCTATCTCAACCACTGCCTTTGTATTCCCACTTGTCAGTTGATATTCCTTAGGTTTATCAAGTTCCACGATAAAAAAATCTACAGGATAATAATTCTTATCAAAGGCTAAATTAGTTTTTCCAATCTCTCTTGAAGCCAGGAGGCGTTTTATACCACCCTTATTTATAGGAATCTGCTCCTTTACCTTAGCATAGGCATTTCCTAAAAGATCTATTATAATCTGTGAGGGGTCTTTTATATCGTAACAGAAGACCTTATCAGGTTTGTTTAAAGTCAAAATGATTTTGATATTTCCGGATTCTTCTTCAAAGGATACCTCATCTACCAAAACCTCCTGTGCTGTTTTTGGTTGTCCAAAGGCTAAATTTGGAAAGATAAAAAATAATATTAAAACAGAATTTAATATCGTCTTCATAGCGGTCTCCTTTAGATAATTAGGGTGACATCATGAATATCCTTTTTGCTACATCGGGATATTTTGCTATAAATCTTAATTCGCCATTTGTAAGGGGTTTTTGTGTATGGACATTTGCATATCTAACTAATTCAAGTATCTTTGTTGCCTCTTCTTCATTTTTAAATTCTATCTCTAACTTTTCGTAAACATTTCTGAAACCCTTTATCCCGCTGTATTCCCCCGCGGTTATCTTTCTGCCTGTTTCTATTATTTCAGGCTCACCTCTTCCTAATTCTTCAAAATCATAGAGTTCGTAGTTTCTTCTGTCTTTTAAAGCGCCATCGGCATGAATACCAGATTCATGAGCAAAGGCATTTGCTCCTACCCCAGGTTGATTTATAGGAATCGGAACTCCAAATGCGTATGAGGCATATTTTGTAATCTGCCATGATTTTGAAAGGTCTATTCTCTCATCTAAAAAATATTTATCACGAAACCCGCTTGAATATTTTATTGCAAGAATCACCGAAACAAGGTCTGCATTTCCAGAGCGTTCACCCATACCATTTACAGTGGTATTTATATAAGCATCCACCCCTGCATCAATCGCCGCCTTGGCACCTGCTATTGAGGTGGCGATAACCAATCCAAGGTCATTATGACAGTGCAGCTCTATTGGTAAACTCACTTTAGAGACAAGTTGTTTTATCCTCTCATATATGATAAACGGCTCATCGTATCCAAGTGTATCGCAGTACCTAATTCTATCGGCGCCATTATCTTTAGCTTGTTTTGCAAACTTTATGAGATAGTCCATATCTGTCCTTGAGGCGTCCTCCGCATTAACACCCACAGTCTCTGCACCCAAAGACTTTGCTAATCTTAAAGCAGCTACCATCTCTCTTATCACTTGTTCATGATCAAGTTTCCCCTTAAACTTATGGATAATCATCTGGTCAGAGGTAGAGATAGAGATATTGATATGTTTTAGGCTCGGGATTCTCTTGAATGCCGTCTCAACATCCTCAACCGTAGCTCTCATCCAACCACCCAGCCTCATAGGAGAAAGAACGCCCCCTTCGGCAAGTTCAAGGTTTGCATTCAGGTAATTTGTCTCATGCCTTGTTACAGGAAATCCAAATTCGCTCTGAAACACACCAAACTCATTTAGATAAAGATTGAGCATGGTTTTTTCTAATTTTGCGAGGCAAATACGCGAGGTCTGAACTCCATCTCTGTTGGTTACATCAATTATATAAATTCTTTTTTTCTTTTTTTTCATAACATTTCTTAAAGTTTTATTAGTTTTGCATCAATTATATTTTTTCCCTTTTTGACCTCATCCAAAATCTCTCTTGGTACAACATTATCAAGATTCAATACTGTTATAGCCTTACCCCCAGGCACAACCCTACCAAATGTCATATTCGCAATATTTATATTATGGCTTCCCATAAGTGTTCCAATATAACCAACTATGCCTGGTTTATCTATATTAGATATCACCAATAAACTACCGCTTGGTATGAGGTCTACATAAAATTCATTTATCTTTACAATCCTTGGTTCCTTGTTTGCAAACAATGTTCCATACACGCTGCACCTTGACTTATCGGTTATAACATCAGCAGCTATAAGATTTACAAAATCCTCTATCTGCGTCAACTTTGATTCTGTAATGTTTATGCCCCTCTCTTTAGCAAGGCAGGTTGCATTAACATAGTTAACATTTTCCATAAGGACAGGGCTCAATAGGCCTTTCACCAATGCAATTGTAACTGGTTTTATATCATGCGCTGTTATATCACCAGAATATCTTATTTTAACCTCACGGATTCTGCCCTCTGCTATCTGGGAAATTAAAAGTCCGGTTTTCTCCGCAAGTTCTATGAAAGGTTTTATATGCTTTAAAAGTTCTCCCTCAACACAGGGAACATTTACAGCATTTCTGATTCCTCTGCCTAAGAGTGCATCCAAAACCTGCCTCGCTATATCAATGGCTACGCTTATTTGGGCTTCTTCGGTAGAGGCACCCAGGTGGGGTGTGATTATAACATTCTCTAATTTTAATAGGGGATTATCCTTTGGGGGTTCTTCCTCAAGCACATCCAGCGCAGCTCCTGCAATCTTCCCAGAGGTGATTGCGCTATAGAGTGCTCTTTCGTTTATTATACCACCTCTGGCACAGTTTATAATCCTTGCGCCATCCTTCATAAGTTTAAATTCTTCTTCATCTATAATATAGCGGGTCTCATTGCTTAGGGGCGTATGAACCGTTATATAATCAGAGATTTTAAGAAGTTTCTCAAAATCAACCAATTCAACCTCAATCTCCTTTGCAGTTTCTTCAGAAAGATAGGGGTCAAAAGCCACCGGCTTCATACCAAAGGAGATAGCCCTTTTTGCTACCTCGGAGCCGATTCTACCAAGCCCTAATATCCCCAATACCTTTTGGAATAATTCAATACCCATAAAACTTTTTCTATCCCATTCACCTCTTTTTATGGAGGCAACTGCCTGCGGTATCTTTCTTGAAAGTGCAAGTATCAGACTAAATGTATGCTCTGCAGTGGATATGGTATTTCCGCCGGGCGTGTTCATAACTATTATGCCCTTTTTTGTTGCCGCATCTGCATCCACATTGTCAAGGCCTGTGCCAGCTCTGCCTATAACCTTAAGCCTTGACGCATTTTCTATTATATCCCTTGTAACCTTTGTGGAACTCCTTACAACAAGGGCATCAAAGTCTTTAATTACCTCTTTTAATTCATCAGGCTTCAGTTTGGTATTTACAGCGACCTCTATGGCTTTCTCTTCTTTTAATATATTGAGTCCCTCTTCTGCAATAGAATCACTTACAAGTATTCTCATTCTCCTCTCCATCGGTTATCTCTTCATCAATTCCTCTGTCAAAGCCTTTAGCCCTTCAGCAGTTTCACATTTAAAACCCATTTCATTAAATGTCATGCCTAAAATATTAACTGCTGTCAAAATATCTGTATCCCTGATAAAGCCCATATGGGCTATCCGAAAAACCTTGCCCTTTAACTCCGCCTGACCGCCTGCTATAGAAACCCCGTATTTATCTCTCATAAGTTTTACCAGTTTCTCCCCATCTACGCCGGAAGGAACCTTCACAGCGGTCACACAATCAGAGGCTACGGTTGGTGCAAATAGTTCAAGACCCATTGCCTTCATTGCAACACGGGTTGCACTTGCAAGCTTCCTATGCCTTGCAAAAATTACCTCAAGACCTTCCTGTCTCATCATTCGCAATGTTTCCCTCAGCGCAATCACCAAGGAAATTGCAGGGGTAAATGGGGTATCAGCCTTTTCAAGCGCCTTCTTTGTTGCCTTAAAATCAAAATAGTATTTTGGGGATTTTGATTTTTCCGCCTTCTCCCAAGCCCTTTTGCTGAGACTCACGAAAGCTAGCCCAGGTGGTATCATAAGACCCTTTTGCGAACCTGCTACCACACAGTCAATAGCCCATTCATCTGTCTTTATGTCAACAGCGCCTAATCCAGATATTGCATCTACAACTAAAATTGCTGTATATCTCTTCACAATCTCAGCAATAGATTTAATATCTGTCTGTGCGCCGGTTGAGGTTTCACATAAGGTTGTAAATACAGCCTGAATCTCGTTATTTCCTTTTAATCTTGTCTCAATCTCTTTAGGTTCAACTGCCCTTCCCCATTCTACATCAATAGGCAGTACATTAACTCCATAAGCCTTACAAATCTCAGCCCACCTCTCTCCAAATTTCCCACCCCGGACAACTATCGCCTTATCGCCCGATGAAAGCAGATTAGAGACGCTTGCCTCCATTGCACCAGTACCAGAGGAGGTAAACATAAGCACCTCCTCTTTGGTCTGAAAAATATATTTTAAGTTATCGCTTACCTCTTTAAATATCTCCATAAATTCTGGGGTTCTGTGATGAATAATGGGTTTAGCCATAGAAAGCAATGCATCAGATGGAACAGGCGTGGGTCCCGGCGTTAACAGATAGTCCTTCTTTATTGTCATTTTCCTTCCCGTATCAAAGTTATTTCTTTTTTCCTATTATTACCTCATCAATTAGTCCATATTCCCTTGCTTCTTGCGCACTCATAAAATAGTCGCGGTCAGTATCTTTCTCTATTTTATCTAATGGCTGGTCAGTATGTTTTGATAATATCTGATTTATCCTATCCCTTAATTTCAATATTTCCTTCGCCTGAATATTTATATCACTAGCGGCACCCTGAACACCTCCCCATGGCTGATGTATCATAATCCTTGCATTGGGAAGTGCATAGCGCTTCCCCTTTGTTCCGGCGCAGAGTAAAAGTGCACCCATGCTCGTTGCCTGTCCCACGCAGTAAGTACATACATCAGGCTTTACAAACTGCATTGTATCATATATGGCAAGCCCGCTGGTCACTATTCCACCAGGGGTGTTTATATACATATTTATATCCTTTTCAGGGTCTTCCATCTGAAGAAAAAGAAGTTGTGCTATAACAAGATTGGATACAACATCATCTACGGGAGTTCCAATAAATATAATCCTATCTTTCAAAAGCCTTGAATAAATATCATAAGCACGCTCGCCCCTGCCGGTCTGTTCAACTACAATTGGAACTAATGTTTCCATACCTCATACCTCCTTTAAAAAAGTGTAAAGTTCAAAGTGAAAAACTTAGGTAATTATAAATGTTTTGAGTTTGGTTTTGCGCTTTGAGTCTTTTGTCAACCCATCGGAATACCCCGATGGCAAGCATCGGGGTTTGTTTTTCCCTCGCATTTGCTCGGGATCCTTCGGCGCGAGGAACCCCGAG
>VGKN01000091.1 GCA_016867055.1 Candidatus Omnitrophota bacterium | reverse complement strand
AATATCCGCTTGTTTGGGGAGTTTTGATAGGAATGATAAAATTAGTATAATAAATGCCCATTCTGTTTGTTCTAAAGGAATAAAGAATGGTGTAGTTATAAATATTAAGGAATTAACCGATTCTATAGACGGTTTAATAAAACAGCTGGAGGAGAAATCAAAATCAAAGATAAGTTCTGTATATGCAAATATTACAGGGCATCACATAAAAACCAATATGGCAAAGGGCCGCATAAATATATCAGCAAAAGACAATGAAATAACCAGACTCGATGTTAACAGAGTCATAGATATGGCGACAAATACATACATTCCATTTGAAAGATATATATTGCATATCTTTCCGTTAAGTTTTATTATAGATGAACAATTGGATATAAAAAGCCCTGTTGGGATGTTTGGGAAAAAACTTGAGGCAGAACTTCACATAATTACAGCATTGGCGTCTTGCGTACAGAACATAGCAAAATCCATTAGGGCCTCTGGGATTGAGATTGCGGAATTGATTTTTTCTGGTTTTGCCACTGCTAACGCAGTTCTTAGTGAGCATGAAAAAGACTTAGGTGTTGTCCTTGTGGATATAGGAGCAGGGACAACAGAAATAGTGGTATTTTGGGAAAATAATATAAGATTTACCGAGGTTATCCTTGTTGGTGGAGATTGTATAACCGAGGCTATTTCAAAAGAACTTAAAATTTCCTTTGAGTATGCAGAACTTATTAAAAGAAGATTCGGCTGTGCAAATCCAAGGAAACTGAACAATGATGAAAGATTTGTTATTAAAGATGGAAGATGGCAGAAAGGGATTACGAGAAGATATCTCTCTGAAATAATAGAGCCGACCCTGAACGATATGATATCACAGATAAAATCCAAGATTGACAAAGTGCAGATTCTAAAAAGAGTGACGTTTGGAGTTGTCTTTACAGGAGGAACATCTCTAATGGATGATTTTTTAGAGGTCTCTGAAGATATATTGGGGATGCCTGTTAGGTTAGGGATGGTCAAGGATGTTATATCAAACATTCAAAATATAAATAGCCCCGATTATCTAACCAGCATAGGATTGGTAAAGTACGGTCTTTTAAAGAAACATAAGAAGATTCAAACTATTAGTTTAAATTTCTTTGATAAGATTAAATTTAAGTGGAAGGAGTTTATAGAGGAATATTTTTGATAAAAAGGTGAACCCCACTCCACGGGTTGATGATTTGACCTCGCAGTTCGACAGGCTCACTGCCCTGAGCGTAGTCGAAGGGCTCACCATGCCAGCTTGTCGAGGCATACCCGTGGCTAGGGGGAAGGGTAGTTTCAAATTAACATAAAAGATAACCTTAAACAATTTAAAAAGGAAGAATTTTGATGCGAGTAGAACTTAAAAATTTATTAAAAGAGATAGTATTAAAAAATGCCTCTGATATGCATTTTAAGGTTGGTTCTCAGCCGGTACTTAGGATAAAACGAGAACTTACAAGACTTACGGATTACCCTGTTCTTACAGAGGAGATTATTACTGGTTTAGTTTTTTCTATAATGAATAATGCCCAAAAGGCACTTTTTGAGACGAACAAGGAAGTAGACCTCGCATTTAACGAGGAAGGGATAGGCAGGTTCAGGGCAAATATTTTTAAACAATCTGGGCAACCCGGCTTCGTTCTGCGCCTTATAAAGAATTTGATTCCTTCCTTTGAGGAGCTCGCCATTCCACCTATTTTAAAGGAGTTAGCAGTTTTAAATTCAGGGCTTGTCCTGATAAGTGGAGCAACCTCGCAAGGGAAATCCACTACCTTGGCCTGTATGATAGACTATATAAATCAGAATAAATCTGTGCATATCGTGACAGTAGAGGACCCAATTGAGTATTTGCACCAAGATAAAAAAGCGATAATAAGGCAGAGAGAGGTGGGTTTAGATACAGCCTCCTTTGATGAGGCTTTAAAATATGTAATGAGACAAGACCCTGATGTGATTTTAATAGGAGAGATGCGAGATATCAATACCTTTAGAGCGGCTATTGCCGCAGCCGATACAGGTCATTTGGTTTTAAGTACAATTCATGCTGCCGATACAATTCAGGCGCTTAACAGGGTGATAGATTTGTTTCCATCTGAATTTCAAAATCAGGTTAGAATCCAACTTTCACAAAATCTTCGCTCAATTAGCTGTCAGCGTCTCTTAAAACACACGACAGGAGAGGCTCTTATACCTGCCTTTGAGATTTTAATTGTAAATCCTGCCATAACAGTATTGATAAGAGAGGCCAAATTAGATAAGATAAAAAATGTAATGCAAAATAGCCCCGGTGAAGGCATGCAAACCTTTAATCAATCCCTGCTAAAACTTATAAAAGAAAAAAAGGTAACCTTGCAGGAAGCCTTATCTAAATCTGATAATCCAGAGGCCTTAGATGCTAATCTAAAAGGAATATTTCTCGATGAAGAGCAAAACATAATAGGTGATTGAGAATACCAAGATTCCTCTGAATGAAATAGGCACAGTATACAAGGCATACTCAAAATATCGCATAGCGCTGATATATCCAAATTCCTACCATATAGGTATGAGCAACTTAGGTATGCACACCATCTACCACGAATTAAATAGTCGCCAAGACACATTCTGCGAACGGGTCTTTTTTGAACAAGAAAGAAAAATTTTGTCATTTGAAACTCGAAGACCGCTTCTGGAATTTGACATTTTGGCCTTCTCTGTATCATATGAGATTGATTATTTGAATGTGCTGAAAATACTAAAGAGTTCTTATATTCCTATTAGAAATACTGAAAGGTCCAGTGAATTCCCTCTTTTAATAGCAGGTGGGGTAATTACCCATTTCAATTTTAAACCCTTGCTTCGCATTGTTGATGTAGTTGTTATTGGAGAGGGGGAGTTTCTCATACATAGACTTATGAATGAGTTTAAAAAATTCTCTCCAAGGCTAAATCGCTCAAGAAACAATTTTTTAGAGAGGCTCTCTAAATTAAAAGGATTTTTCATTCCGTATAAAAGCAGGAAGGTAATCTCTGAGGAGATAGATGATATTAATTCCATTGAGACCTGCACAAGAATACTTACCAAGTTTACAGAGTTTTCAAACACCTTTTTGATAGAACTTACAAGAGGTTGCCCTTTTAAATGCAATTTTTGCGTTACAGCGTATATGTATAAGAATGTTAGATTTAGGGATTACAGGAATATTTTGGAAACTGCAAAGAAAGGCCTAAGGTTTACCAAAAGAATAGGTTTGATAGGAGCCTCTTTACCAAACTATCCAAATATAAATTTGCTGTGCAATGAGTTAAAAAAAATAGGCGCACAGATTTCTTTCTCCAGTTTGCGAGTTGATTTTATAACAGAGGAGATACTTAAGACCCTTGTTGAAAGCGGTCAAGGTTCAATTACCATCGCGCCTGAAAGCGGAAACGAGAGATTGAGAGAGATTTTAAACAAGCCCATAAAAGATGGTAAGATAATTGAGGTAATAAAAAGAGCCAAAAATCTGGGCATAAAAACAATAAAATTATATTTTATGATTGGTCTTCCAGGTGAAAATATAGATGATATAATCTCAATAATTAAACTTTCAAATACAATATCTAAAATTTTAAATCCAAAATTAAGCATATCTCCTTTTATACCTAAGCCGAACACTCCTTTTGAAAAGATTCCCTTTGAGGATATAAAAATGCTCAAAGATAAAATTAAATATATACGGTCTAATTTAAGAAATAATATATTATGTTCTTTTGAGAGCCCGAGGTTAGCCCGCCTAGAGTTCCTCTTATCGCACGGAGACGAAGAGGTCCTATTCCATTTTAATACCTAACCTATTATCTTATAAGAATAATGGATATACCCCCCTTTTTACATGCTTTTTTAATTGACAGAAGAGTTTTTTTATGATAAAGAAAACCACTTATGATAAATGTTTTAGATAACATAAATTATATAAGAGAAATTATATTTGTGTTATCTAGAAAATTTAATAGAGATGAAAAAAGCATAAGACTGGTATGTGTTACCAAAGAAGCCACCCCTTTCCAGATAAATCAAGCAATTGAAGCCGGGGTAATAGATTTTGGAGAGAACAGAATTCAAGAGGCTCGAAAGAAAATCATAGAAATAAACAAAATGGCCCATTGGCACATGATAGGACATCTTCAAAGGAGTAAGATAAAAGAAGTGCTCAAGATATTTGATTTAATACAGACTATTGACAGCGTTGAACTGGCAGAGGCAGTTGAATTTGAAGCTCAAAGACAAAATAGAATAGTTGATATACTCATTCAGGTGAATACATCGGGCGAGTCTTCCAAATTTGGCATAAATCCAAAGGAGCTTTTAGGGTTTGTCTTACATACAGTAACATTAAAACATATAAAGATATTGGGGCTTATGACTATAGCTCCGTTTACAGACAATCCAGAGCTCTCTAGACCTTATTTTATTCAGATGAGAAAACTAAGCCAACAACTCAAAGATGCATGTCCGCAAAATGCAAGGATGGATATATTATCAATGGGGATGTCTTTAGATTTTGAAGTGGCTGTTGAGGAGGGTTCAAATATGGTAAGGATTGGCACCCTGATTTTTAAGTGCGATACTGAAACTGTTAAAGAGAGATTAAAATGCATAAGTCGGAATTAGACACTATTGGGATTATAGGTGTTGGAAATATGGGCGGGGCAATCCTATCGCAGAGCCTTGAACATAAAAAGCAGAATTTTATAATTGTTGAAAAGGACAAGTTAAAGGAAGCCTTTGCGTGCATGACATATAGGGTAAGGGCTGCAAAGGATATATCGGATTTAACGCATAAGGCAGGCGTTATTATAATTGCGGTAAAACCACAGGATATAGATGTGGTATTAGAGGGACTCTCAAAAGGGATTCAATCTCTGCGAAATCCGGATATTCTGATAATTTCAATCGCCGCAGGGATAAAAACAGAGTATATAGAAGCGAAAATTTTAGATAAGGTCAGGGTAATCCGCGCAATGCCGAATATGCCGTCTGCTATCGGCGAAGGGATAACCGCATTGGTTAAGGGCCGCTTCGCCACCGAGAAGGATTTAAAAACCGTAGAGAGAATATTTAAAACCCTAGGAGAGACAATAACGCTTTCTAAGGAGGGGCTTATTGATGTAGTAACTGCAATCTCTGGTAGCGGACCTGCCTATATGTTTTTTATCTTTTCTTCAATTTTAAATATGGCAAAAGCCTTGGGGTTAGATAGCAAATCTGCCAATAAACTTATCTATAACACTGTTATCGGCTCTATGGATATGTTAAAGAAGAATAAGTTTGATGCCAAGACCCTGATTTCAAAGGTTGCTTCAAAGGGCGGAACCACAGAGGCTGCACTCAAGGTATTTAATGAAAGAGGATTAGAGATGATATTGGTAGATGCGATTAGATCAGCGCATAGGCGTTCAAAAGAACTCTCGAGAGCATAGATGTTTATTGTTGGGAATTTTATTATAGCGCTTGGGAGAGTTTTAGAGGTTTTTATTACTATGCTTTACTGGCTTGTTCTAATCAGGGCTATAGTAAGCTGGGTAAATCCTGACCCTTTTAATTCCATAGTGCAATTCCTCTATAAAATGACAGAACCTTTTCTTTTGCCATTTAGAAGACTGTTATTCAAATTCGGAGATTTTGGTTTTGACATATCGCCTATAGTTCTATTTTTGTTTCTACTCTTTTTGAGGTATTTTTTAATAAACTCTATTATAGATTTGGGAATAAGGTTAAAATAGTTTCTAGGCAAAGGGAGTTACAATAATAATGTCGCGCATAGGGATTATCGGTGGAAGCGGTTTGTATAAAATGGAAGGTATTAAAATGGTAAAACAGGTATCTGTGGATACGCCGTTTGGCAAACCTTCCGATGAACTCACCATAGGCAAATTGGAGGGAAAGGAAGTGGTATTTTTGCCACGCCACAGTATGGGACATCGGATATCCCCCAGTAAGATAAATTATAGGGCAAATATTTATGCAATGAAAAAATTAGGCGTTGAGAGGGTTATCTCTGTTACCGCCTGTGGTAGCCTTAAGAAAGAGATTAAACCCTTAGATTTTGTCGTGGTTAATCAGTTTGTGGACAGAACCAATCAGGCAAGAGAAATGACCTTCTTTGATAATTCAATAGTCGCCCATATTTCGTTTGCCCATCCTGTATGCGAGGAGTTGAGTAGTTTATTATTTAGGACAGGTTATGGGTTAGGAAAAAAATTTAAATTTAAAATTCATAAAGGCGGGACATACATAAATATGGAGGGTCCGGCATTTTCCACCTTGGCTGAGTCAAATCTCTATCGCCGATGGGGAATGGATGTAATAGGTATGACCAATATGTCAGAGGCAAAACTGGCAAGGGAGGCAGAGATTTGTTATTCCACCTTAGCAGCGGTGACTGATTTTGACTGCTGGCACCCACAGCATGAAACCATAACAATAGATATGGTAATAAGAAATTTGCAAAGAAATATTGAAAATGCAAAAAGGATATTAGGCTCTGCGATAAAAAATCTCTCCCTTGATAGAACCTGTTCGTGTAAAGATGCACTTAAATACGCTATTATTACAGATAGAAAGTTGATACCCGCTAAAATAA
>VGKN01000090.1 GCA_016867055.1 Candidatus Omnitrophota bacterium | reverse complement strand
AAAGCAAGAAGGGGGGGCTTTACGAGGTACGGGGTAAGGGAGTAATTTTCTTTGATATTAGCGTTGAGGTGTGGATTAGAGGAGGTTGATAATTGAGAATAGTTGTTGACAGTATGGGAGGCGATAACGCACCCTTTGTCACTGTAAGGGGTGCTGTAGAAGCGGTAAATGAATACAATCTTAGCATAATCCTTACTGGTGATAAAGGTAGAATAGAAGGTGAGCTTTCTAAATATAATTACCCAAAAGAAAGAATTGAAGTAAACCACGCAAGTGAAATCATAGAAATGGATGAATCTCCTGCCATAAGCGTTAGAAGAAAAAAAGACTCCTCTATTAATGTTGGCATAAATCTTTTAAGAGAGAAGAAAGCGGATGCATTTGTCTCAGCAGGAAATACTGGGGCTGTGGCTTGTGCCAGCGTGTTGATGCTTGGTTTATTGAAGGGGATCGAAAGGCCAGCTATAGCAGTCATAATGCCCAATCTTATTGATGTAAGTCTTTTAATAGATGTAGGTGCAAATATAGACCCTAAGCCAGAGCATCTCTATCAATATGCTATTATGGGAACAATTTATTTTGAGCATATATTAAATAAAACACAACCCAAGGTTGGGTTATTGAATGTAGGAGAAGAGGAAACAAAGGGGACAGATTTTCTAAAAGAATCTTATAGGTTACTACAGTCATCCAAGATTAACTTTATAGGAAATGTGGAGGGAAGGGATATATTTACAGGCAAAAGCGATGTTATCGTATGTGATGGACTTGTTGGAAACGTTGTATTAAAGGTCTCAGAAAGTCTCGCAGAGACTATGAGTAAGTTATTGAAGAGGGAACTTAAAAGGAATTTTTTTACAAGGATAGGTGCCTTTTTAAGTATCCCTGCATTTATGACTCTTAAGAAGAAGATAGATTATTCAGAATATGGTGGCGCACCACTTTTGGGAGTAGATGGTATATGTATTATAAGCCATGGTCATTCTTCAAGCAAAGCCATAAAGAATGCTATAAGGGTGGCTTGTGAATTTGTTTCTCACAGAATAAATGAAAAGATTGTAGAGGCGATAACTGCGCAGTAAACCCCGTTAGAGAACAAGATTCTTTCACCCCATTAGAAAAGAATTTTCTAACAGGGTAAACGGTCTGCTGCTTGTGGTGGCATTGTTGTCTACCCTGACTGCCGTGTCAGGCAGGCGATAGGTAGAAAACCACCGTTAGCTTTAATCAGAGATAACCACCGATTAAAAATCGGCGGCTTTCTCTAACGGGGTAAACCCTTTTAAATTTTGTTTTTTGCCGTAGGAGATTTTTTTAATGGGAGATAAAAGAGTAGGTATATTAGGACTTGGTGCCTATCTTCCTCAAAAGGTGCTTACAAACTTTGACCTTGAGAAAATGGTCAACACAAGCGATGAGTGGATAAGAACAAGGACAGGTATAAACTCAAGGCATATTGCTCCCCCAGAATTGGCTACAAGCGATTTAGCAGTATTTGCCGCAGGCATTGCTATTAAGAATGCTGGGATAAAAAAAGAGGATATAGGTCTAATTATTGTAGCAACAATTACTCCGGATATGATTATGCCTTCTACCTCCTGTATAGTCCAGGCAAAACTTGACATAAAAGAGGCTGCTTGTTATGATATAAACGCAGCCTGCTCTGGATTTATATTTGCAGTTAGCACTGCAAGTGATTATATCAAAAATAATCCTTCTAGATATGCCCTTGTAATAGGCGCAGAGATAATATCAAGGTTCGTTGATTGGCAGGACCGTTCAACGTGCGTTCTGTTTGGAGATGGGGCAGGCGCCTGTGTGCTGGGTATGGTTAGAGAGGGAGGATTATTGTCAACGTATATGGGCTCAGACGGAACATTTGCGGACCTTCTAAAGATTCCCGCAGGCGGTTCTAAATTACCCACAACCCATAAGACATTGGATAATAAACTTGGCTTTTTAAAGATGGAGGGCAACGAGGTCTTTAAAATCGCAGTCAGGGCGATGGTAGATTCTGTGAACAAAGCCCTCCTGAAGGCTAATCTTACAGAAAAGAATGTAGATTGTGTTATACCCCATCAGGCAAATCTCAGGATTATAGAAGCAGTCCTTAAAAAATTGGGGTTTTCAAAGGACAGGGCATTCCTTAATATAGATAGATGCGGAAATATGTCAGCCGCCTCTACGCCTGTGGCTTTATACGAGGCAGTATCTACAGGCAAAATTAAAAGAGGAGATATTGTAGTTTTGGTTGCCTTTGGCGGCGGTCTTACCTGGGGAGCGCTTGTTCTAAGATGGTGAGGTTTGCTTATGTATTCCCTGGTCAGGGTGCCCAATATGTGGGTATGGGAAAATCCATCTATGGAAACTTTCCGCAGACAAGAGAAATTTTCAATGAAGCAGATAAGATTTTGGATTTTAATCTAAGCCGTCTCTGTTTTGAGGGTCCCCAGAAAGAACTCTCCGAGACTAAAAACTGTCAGGTTGCAGTTTTAACTGTGAGCATAGCCACTTTAAGGATATTTGAGGAATTATACGGTCCTATTATTGGCAAGCCCTATTTTACAGCGGGCTTAAGCCTTGGAGAATATTCTGCGTTAGTAGCCTCTGGGGTGCTTAAGTTTGCGGATACAGTTATGCTGGTAAGGAAAAGAGGGATTTTTATGGAAAGTGCTAGTTCAAAAAATCCTGGGGGGATGCTTGCAATAATTGGTTTGTCTGTTGAAACTGTAAATGAGATATGCAAAGATACAAACACTGAAATAGCAAATCTTAATTCACCCGGACAGGTGGTTATATCTGGAAAAATCTCTGATATAGAAAATGCTGGTTTGCTTGCAAAGCAAGGGGGGGCAAAAAAGGTATCCCTGCTTGAGGTAAGCGGACCGTTTCACTCTTCCTTAATGAATGAGGCAAGTAATTTATTAAAGTCCTATATTGAAGGGGTTAATTTTTCTTGCGCAAGGATTCCCCTCATAAGCAATCTCTCAGCAGAGGCTACTATAGATAAAGAGATTATAAAGGATAATCTGATAAAACAGGTGAATCATGCTACAAGATGGGAAGAATCCGTCCGTTATATGATTAAAAACAATGTATCCAGATTCATAGAAATAGGCCCTGGAAATGTTTTAAAAGGGCTTATAAGAAGGATAACTTCACAAGCAGTTGTTTATAATATTGAAGATGCGGGGTCTTTAGAAAGGTTTAGGGATAATATCAAAGAGATATGTTTAAACTAAGAATTTTATTAGTGCTATCCGCGTTATTTCTCTCCTTTTGTTTTAAATCCTATGGGCTTTTAGTCTCAAGTAAAACAGTCGTTATAGATAATTTTGATAGGGGAGTCTTTTCTAATCTACTTGTTGGAGAGATTAACTCTAAAAAAACTCCTCCGGGAGTTTGTGTCTTAGATTTTATAAGCAAAGAGGCTTTAACCTTTGGCAATTCTGGAAGTTCCCTTAAGGTTTCATTTGATGTAAAAGAAAAGAACAGTTTCGCCTTCTTTTGGATAAAACTTGCCAAAGAGGATAGTCTTGGAAGGATAGAAGGCACCGATTATCTAAAAGAGTGTAACTATCTCTCGTTCTGGATAAGAGGTGAAAAAGGTGGCGAAAGTGTAAAATTAGAGTTACATCAAGATGCAAACTCTGATAGAAGATTTAATATAAAGGAGGATATTGCTTCAAGTGTAAATTTAAAGGATTTTTTAAAGAATAGGATTTCAAGAGATTGGAAGAAATTAACTGTTCCACTCTCAGCATTTAAAGAAATAAAAGATCCTACTAAGATTTTAGAAATTGTATTTGTATTTGAACATTCTGGGCAAGATAAAAATTTAGGAGCAATATATATAGATGAATTAATCTTTGGTCGCACCGAGCCCAGTTATCTATCCAGAGAAAAACCAATACAGTTAAATAAACCTAAACTTGATACCTTAAGGATAAATAGAAATAGAATCTCTGATATAGGTTTCCTTGAAGGAATGACAGAGCTTTCCATAGACTGCGATTCTATTTTAGAAAACCCTGCGATTGAATCTGTCAGGTTTGAATATAGCAAGGATAATCTAATTTGGAAGATAATAGGTTTTGACTATGACACAACTGATACTAATTATAATGTCAAATTTGATACATTTAATTTACTAGCTGACCAGGGATATTATCTAAGGGCTATTGCAACTTACATTGATGGCGGGGAATCTAAAACCGAGAAGGTTGGGCCAATAAGCGTTAAGGAATTAACCGATGAGGAGTTCTTAATAAAGATTGAGGAAAGGGCGTTTAATTTTTTTAAGGAGAATCAGTCTCAAAATACCGGGCTATTTCTGGATAATATCTACAATAATTATTCAAGTATAGCCTCTACTGGCTTTGGGCTTGCGGCACTAACAATAGGGGCAAAGAATGGCTGGATTGATAAAGAGACAGCAAGGGAAAGGGCGTATAAGACCATAGATACATTCTTAGGAGAGCCTAAAAATAAGTTTGAGGTTGCGGCAGAAGGAAACGATGGATTCTATCATTTTCTTGATACAAATACTGCTAAAAGGTTTGGGGAGAGCGAGATTTCTACTGTGGATACAGCTATTCTTGTATGTGGTGTAATAGTCTGCGGGGAGTACTTTGGGGGCAAGGTTAAAGAAAAAGCAGACAAACTCTACAGGTCTATAAGATGGGATAAGTTTTTAGATAAAACTTCAAAAGAACATAAAGGCCAATTCTATATGGGTTGGTTTCCGGATGGAAAACTTTTAGATTCCTGGTGGGATTATTACACAGATGAGGTTATGCTCCTCTCGCTTTTGGCAATAGGTTCCACAGATTATAGGGTAGGTCCTGAGGTTTTTTATTCCTTTAAAAAAGAAAAGGCCGCTTATGCAAAGGGTGAGCCCTTTATAATATCTTGGCATGGCGCATTATTTACTTATCAATATGCTCATAGTTTTTTTGATTTTAGAGGACTTATTGACAAAGAGGGAATTGACTGGTGGAGGAATTCTATTAGTGCAACCTTAGCAAATAGAAACTTCTGTATTGATAATTCATACAGATATAAAACCCTTGGTCCTTATAGTTGGGGTATTACCTCCATGAGGCTACGAGATGAATATACTATGCACTACGGTGCCTATCCCTGTGGCTCAAAAAAGCCCATATTTGATGGTACCATATCCCCAAGTGGACCAGCTGGCTCAATGCCATTTACTCCCTTTGTTTCATTGGATACACTTAGGTATCTTTTATATCACTATCCTGAGCTCTGGGGAAGGTATGGAATTAAGGATTCATTTAATTTGGATGACAACTGGTATTGCGGTGTATATTATGGCCTTGGCGCGGGAATAATCTTGATAATGGTTGAGAATGCAAGAACCTCTTTTGTTTGGGATACATTTATGAAAAATTTGAATGTACAACAGGCCATTGAATTAGCAGGATTTAAAAAAGTCAAGATTGATGAAAAACCCTCAAAAATAAAATTCGCTGAAGAGGAATTCTTAAGAGAAATCAAAGAAGCCGATTTAGATAAACTCCAAGGAGTTTTTAATAGGATATGGGATGAACCAAAGACAGAATCTCAATTTGAACATCTTATTAATGGGTTAAAGGATTATTGCGCTACATTAGAAGATAAAACCAAGACATCCTTCCTTAATTACCTAATAGCCTATACCTATTTAAAAGAGATAGAAAATCTGAGAAAGGATTCAACCCTTGATTCATTTAGGAGGTATTTGAAAAATAAATCTGTTTATTATAGCCAAGCAAATGAAATCATAATCCAATTACTCAGGGGGGATATAGAAAAAAAATTAAAGGCAGATTTATTATTTCTAAATCTTCTTATAGATATAGGTAGCTATAGATTTAATAAGACAGAAGAATCGTTGAAAAAACTCGCTACTATTATATCAAATTATTCAGATAGTCCTTCTTTAAATATCTTAAAATTAGGCAGGTTCTCTAATATACTTAAAGAGATGAATCAGCAGGATTACGCCCTAAAATTAAAGGCAGAGTTTATAAAACTCTCTCAAAGTGAGCAGGCATCAATGGTTTTAGAAAGATTACGAGAAGAGGCACGGTTGAAATTTGATGAAAGAGACTATCAGACCTCGCTAAATCTATATCTACTTTATTTTGACATCAAATCGGCTAAGAATATAGAAGATTTACAGAATGAACTAAGAGAGGTTACTGATAGATTTTATTCTGCCAATAAATGGCAATTTGCGAGAAAACTTTGTCAAAAAATATTGGATATCCCAATAAGCAGCCTCAGAAATTATGCGCATTTTAGAATAGCTAAGACACTTGAGGCAGAGGCTGCTTTTGAGGAGGCTGTAGGAGAATATGAGATGTTAATGAAAACCCCTGCACCCGATGAATGGTCAGATAAAGCGTACATAGAGCTTGCTAAGATATATTATACTAACTCCTTCAAAGATATAAATTCCTCCATAAACAAAATCAGGGAACTTATAGATGTATACCCAAAGAATATAGAGACCATTAGACTTAAAACCTATCTGGCAGAATTATACTATACTAAAAAAGACCTAATAAGTTCATTAAAAGAGTACAAGTTGATTTTAGAGGAATATCCTGAAAGCATGCTCGTTGCA
>VGKN01000089.1 GCA_016867055.1 Candidatus Omnitrophota bacterium | reverse complement strand
ATTTTAATCTTAATGCCTTTCTTCGTCAATAAATATCCGATTAAAGCAAATAGATAAAATAATATTTGCCCGAAAAGTGTAACTTGATAGAACCAATGGTCTAAAAGGAATAGATTGGAAACAAGTATTATAATCAAAAATAGACACACAAACCATCTTATAAATTTATGAAATATAAATTGAGATATTCGTAGCGAACTGGAAGAGAATATAGTTTTCCATATCGCAAAACTGGCTTTAAGCCCCTGAGAGGTTATTCGGATTTTTTGATTGAATTCATCTTTTGTGGTTTCGGCTGCTTTTTCAACTGTTATCGCCTCTGGTTCATAAACTAAGCCATAACCTTGTCTTGCTATTCTCATCGGATTTACAAAATCATCGGCAAGAGTCTCATCAATCGGCTCGTATAACCTCTTCCTAATCGCGTAAATTGAGCCATTAACTACTAATAGAGATTGTAATTGGCTTTCCTTTGTCTTTAGAAATTTTTCGTACTTCCAGTAAAGATTTTCACCTTCTCCTACTGAAGTCCCGCTAATATATTTTAACTCACCACATACACATCCTATTCTTTCATCCGCAAAATTACGAACCAATTTTTTTATAGCATCCTTTTCATACATTGAATTGGCATCGGTAAAAATTAATATCTCACCCTTTGCTTGAGGAATCGCCAAATTCAAAGCCGCCATTTTCCCTCTTCGGGGTTTCTGCTCAATTATCTTTATGCCTCTATCAACATATTGTTCGGCAATTTCTTTTGTCCTATCGGTACATTCATCTAAAATTAACAAAATCTCAAATTTATCCTTAGGATAATCTAAAGAAAGCGAATTCTCCATTTTTTCTTTTATAACCTTTTCCTCATTATGCGCTGGAATAAGCAATGTTATATCCGACTCGATCTTTTCTTTTTCATATGGCTTCTTCTTGAAATAAACAAGAAAAGTCAAAATAATTGGATAGCCAAAGTAACTTAATATAATTAATGATAATGGAAACCAAAAAAATAGTTGTGCCATCTAATACCATCCCATCTCAGCGGTATATTTTATTCCTTCTATATTATTTTCCCAACCATCCCATGTAGTCGTTATTATACCCAAAGATTTCTTTTTATCCCTAATTAACTCTACCCAATCTTTAATATTCTTCTTGTCCTTATATCCAGCGACTAAATAGTCAAATCCTTTGGTCTCAAAAAAACCTGGACTGTTTTTCATTTTATTCAACGAATCATTTGCATCATACCACCATATCATAATAATCATATCCTTAGGTATTAAATCTATAGCATCTGATGTCTTTCCTGGAATGCCGCCGAATTGTACCTGATAATCTTTATCTCCACCATTATGCCAAGGATTTAGCATATCATCCCACATTAATAATCTAATATTTGGATTGATGGATTTGACGAAATCATTTAATCTATTTACCTCATCCGCTAAAACTTGAGCGTTTGTCAGATTTCTTTTTTTACACCTTGAGTCCCTGTTTAACCCTCTAATTTCATCGTGACCTACGCTAATATAATGAGGGTTTAAAACCTGAATTACATTTTCTAAAGCACCAAACATAATTTCATAGGTCCGCTCCGATGAAGGGCAATAGGGTACACTCCATGGTGCCCAAGATGCACATTTATTCTCTACATAATCATAACTTACTAGTACCTCTTCCCCATTTTTAATGTTTCCGTTTGGTTTTCTTAATATTTTTGTGGGTTGATTGTCAATTGAATAGGGATAAGAAATACTGCCTTCAATTATTCTGTAATCTAATTTTTCTTTATAAATTTTTGTCTTATCCAAACTTTCTATTACAATATTAGAATCTCCACTTCTAATTACATTAATTAAAGTGTGCTTTGTTGGGTTTACGGGTACCGCCTCATCATTTATAAATTTGAAATGTTCATCTTCTATCCAAATTCCCTCAGCAGCAAATAGGTCATTAAAAAGCACTGGTTCCCCTGCACCAAAAGTTCCAAGGTCAGGAATTGGCTCAATAAATCGCTCGCGCGCATATGAAAAAATCTCCTTAAATTCTTGTTGATAATTTCTATCATTTAACCGAAAATATTTTTGGCTTCCTAACAATGCAATATTCATTTTAAGTTTTGCAATCATATCAAGTTGGCTTTTAATCCTGCTCAAATCAACATCTAAAATATATACTCCTCTAAATTTAGCTTTAGGATAATCAACGATTTTGACAGCAGGAACAATGATCTGATTACCTTTTCTTTTTACTAATTGTAATAAAGCTTGAATTCCATAAAATATACCGGCGGGTTCATTTCCAGTTATTAAAATACGATTGTCAGAAATATCCAATAAATATCCTTCTGGATTTACGAGTTCCGATATATCTATTTTTTCTTTTTTTAATACCTCTTTTATTAAATCGTCTTGTATTGTGCCAAGTATTATATATTTTCCTTTAGATAGCAAACTTAGTTTTACTTTGGGCAGGGTTAACTTGAAATTTTCTGATAACCTTTGACTTAAATAAGTTGTCAAAAACAATTTTTTATTATCTTTATTATATGTAATCCACCAATTAGTTGTTAAGATTATTTCAAAATTTTTATATATGATTTTTTTAGGTTTAGGAAAAATTGCAATATCGTCTTTAGAATAACAATTATTTAAAGATAATAGGTAAAAAATACCTAAAAGGAAAATGGTTTTGACTTTCCGCATATCTTCAACTATTTTTTAATAAAGTAATAAAGTCTCTACCGCTTTTAATACATCGTTTATGCTGATAGAAGCTAAGCATTTAAAATCATTTGTCTTGCATATAAGCCTTTTTCCAAACCATCTATTCTTTGATTTTGTTTCTTCTAATGTATCTCTAAAAAATGGATAATAACAGGGACTACATTCTAACGCTTTTTGTAGGACAATGTGGTTTTGACCCCATGGTCTATGAATCCTAGGGTCAACAGGACCAGAAATACTTATGGTTGGGATTTTTAAAGCAGCAGCAATATGCATTGGTCCTGAATTATTGCATATTAAAAGATGAGATTTTTCTAACAATGCTGCCATTTGCATTAGAGTTGTTTTACTTACCAAATTTAAAGATTTATTTTTCATTAATTGTATAATTGAATTTACCGCAGGAAATTCTTTTTTGCTACCCAGAAATAAAATTCTTGCCCCATATCTTTCTATTAATTCATCGGCAATTTGAGCAAATCTTTCTTTTGACCAAGCCTTATCCTTACCTCCACCAATGTGAATTGTTATTAATAAATCTTCATCGCTGACATTGCTGTTATTCAAAAATTCTGAAGCAAATTTTTTATCTTTTTTATCCAAATTCAAAGTTAAATCGTAATTTAACCCTTCACTATCTATATTTAAAAGCCTTAAAAAATCCAAATTCATCAGAATAGCATGCTTGACTTCTGTTATCGGCGTTTGTTTTGTAAAAAGCCAATGATATTTATTAAAAAGCGATAAACCCTGTCCAAATCTCGTAGGCGCACCACTTAAGTATCCTAAAAATGCTGAGCGCAATCCGCTAGGATAGGCACAGATAGTTAAATCAAAATGTCTCTCGCGTAGTTCAAATAACACCTTTAAAATACTGACGAAACTCGTCGGGTCAACTAAAATCATATCATCAACATAGGGATTATCGGATAATATATCCTTATTGGCTTTGAAAGTCAAAACCGATAGTTTTGATTCTGGGATGTTCTCTTTAATACCGCGCAAAAGCGGTGTGGTCAAAAGCAAATCACCTATACCCTGTAATGAAATAACAAGAGTTTTTTTATACTTACTTATCATTTATTATCTTTTTTAAATATAAAACGCGATCTTTATTGTTTTCTAAAACCAATTGGAAATTTTTATCTCTAAGCAATTGAATAGTTTTTTCTTTCATCTCTTCACCATGATATTCTAAAACTATCTTTTCTGTGATAATCAAAGTTCTTTCCAATGCCCCCTTAAGACCTCATATTCTTCTCCCTCCGCATCTATCTTAAGAAGATTTATTTTCTCAATATTATTTTTAATAGTGAAATCATCCAGGGTTATGCATTCAACGTCTAAGACGACGTTCATCTCTTTATTGTGTAATTCCTCTGAATGAATCAATTTGCTTTCCGGGGTTACTCCTCTATTAAAACCAAATTTGATTTTTCCAGTTTTTGATGTTACCGCTTTTTGAACTGCAATTGCATTCGTTATGCAATTTTCATTAAAATTTCTCAACAACCGGTTAAAGACAACCGGATTTGGCTCAAAAGCCCAGACCTTCCCAACACGCCCTACTCTAGAAGCTTGCCGTATAGCAAAAAGGCCAATACTACTGCCTATATCAATGACAACATCCCCGCTTTTTGCTTTAAAATCAGGAATTTGTTCATAAATTTTTCTTACAAATATTTCAATGTAGGCGCCTAATTCGCCCGAAGATAAACCTATCCAAAATGTAGCATCATTAAGTATTATTTTGAAATCTTTGTTTCCTACATTGACAATTTTGAGCCTATTGATTAAATTCAAAAATAAATAAAAGGTAAATGCTATTTTATTTTTAAGACCCTTACAAGCAAAAAAAAGAATTAATAAATTTTCAATAAAATTAAGCATACCCTTGTTATTTTCTCAAAGGCTCCTTTTTAGGCAGAGCAATAATTTAGTTGTAATGCCTTTTTAAGACTTCAAAATAGACTTCTTCATATCTTTTAGTTGTAGCTTTAAGAGAGTAAGAGTCTTCTACTAATTTTTTTGCATTACTCGCAATCTGATGAGCAAAGTCTTTTTTATCTATCAGTTGGATTATTGCTTTTTCTATCAAAGTGGGATTTTTTGGTTTGATTAAAATACCAGTTTCCCCATCTTTTATTACGTTAGGTATACCTCCAACATTACTTGCTATTATTGGTTTCTCTGCAGCCATAGCTTCAAGGAGTGCCAATGGTAGGCCTTCGGTTAGAGAGGGTAAAACAAAAATATCTATAGCTGCAATAAGACTATTGACATCATGTCTAAATCCTAAGAAAATCACTCTTTCCTTAATTTTTAATCTAACAGCCATTTTCTTCAGCTGTTTTTCAAGCGGGCCGTTACCGATTATTAATAAAACTGCGCTAGGAATATCTTTAAGTGCCATCAAAAGATATCTATGCCCCTTCTCTTTACTAAGGCGACCAATTATCCCTATTATGAACATGTCTTTGGTTAAGTTCAATTCTTCTCTAATTTGTTCACCATTAGCGGAATGTATCCAATCTAAATCTACCCCATTAGGTATATAAATCACTCTCTCAAGTGGAAAATGTCTTCTTATAAGGGCGATTTTCATCGGTTCTGAAACAACCATAATTTTATCAAAATTTCTAATTGCTAAGTGGTCCAGCCAGTTATAAAATTTCAGTTTTATACTTTTACCTATCCACCAACCATGTAAAGTTGTTATTTTTTTGATGTTGAGTTTTTTCGGAAGCAGAGCACAAATAACATCGGCTTTATAGCCATGACAATGAATGATATCTATTTTATTTTCAGCAATAAATCTTTTTATCTGCCTGACAGTCCCAAGGTCAAACCTCCCTTTGGCATTAACAATAAACGTTTTTATTCCTCGCTCCCTTGCTTCTTTAACCATCAAGGGAATGCCCGGTCTTCTCTCCTCAAAGAAATTAATAACATACGGTTCAAATATATTTCTGTTTAAGTATTTAAGCAGATTCAAAATTACCAAGTCTCCTCCCGAGAGACTTTCAAGGCGACTACCCAGTATATGTGCTATCTTTATCCTATTTTGTGCCATCTTCTAACTCTAAAGAAAATTTTTTAAGAATAACTGCCAAAGGCAGGATAATCCATAGCATTGTTAAAAAGGCCTGGGTCAGAAAAAAAGCACAGATTGAATAACCAAGAAGGGCTAATCTTAAATTGAGCGCTAAACCTGCATACAATAAGTCATTCCTTTCTTTAAAATTATTTTCTGCTTTTTTCAAATCCTGCCAACTAAAAAATAGAAGTAGAAGGAAAAATAGCAATCCAAAAACACCTGTCTCTGCACCTATTTGTATATAAGCGTTATGGGAAAACAAAGGAATGCGTGTTTTTTCCTCAGAACTCATATAGGCCCGCAAAAGATATTCATATCTAAATAACCCAGGGCCTATACCTATAAAAGGGTGGTCCTTTATCATCTCTATACCTGTTTCCCATACATCAAGGCGAGCCTGTATAGCAAAATCATTAAAATCTGAGATAGTTTTAGCGCGTTTCCAATATTGTGATGGTATAAAAGGAATTAAGATTACAAGCGAAATTACTATTAAAATTAGAGGAGATACTTTTTTATGTCTTTGAAAAATAACTTTGAAAAGAGATACAATTAAAATCAAGGCTAAAGAAATCATACCTACGCGGGAATAAGTAAAAATGGTATTTATCACAAGTAAAATAAAGCTAAGGAGTAGGAAAATCATAGCAATAATATTTCGGTAATTAAAAAATAAGCCAATAGTTATAGGTATTAGAATGATTAAGTGCATTGCGTAATCATTGGGGTCAAGGGCTGTTCCTCGTATTCTAACCAAACCATCCCCATAATCAATGCCTATTCCTTTTATATGTTGAAATATTCCTATTAGGCAGGCT